>CAXTUT010000077.1:0-7873 GCA_964247465.1 uncultured Caulobacteraceae bacterium
CTCGAGGGCGCCGGTCGCCGCTTGGCGCGCCGCTTCCGATACCGCGCCGGCCGCGCGCAGCGCCGCGTCCAGGCTGCCGGGAGACAGGATCGTGTCCGCGTCGAGCTGCGCGAGCCCCGCGTGCGGAGCGGCGGCCGCAATCCAGTCCACGTAGGCCGGCGGGTGCACCCGCTCCAGCTCCGCCCGAGTGGCCAGAGGCGCATCGCGCCAGCTGAGATCGAGGTCGTCGTCTCGCAGGGCGTCCAACACGGCGGCCAGCCGCTGCGGGCGCTCAGGATGGCCCTCGCCCGGCGCATGGGCCAGCATGTCGGGATGGGTGAAGACCGGCAGGCTCAAGCGGCAGGCTCCAGGCGGCGAGGCGCAGCCCTAGCACGCCCGCGGAGCCTCCGCTAAACGCGACCCATGTCGAAAATCCTCCTGCGCCGGGCCGAGGCCGACGATGTCGGCAGGCTGGCGCCCATGGCCGACGCGAGCTTTCGGGAGACTTTCCTGGACGGGTTCGCCATCCCTTATCCCCCGCAGGACCTCGCCCAGTTCCTGGCGAAGGCCTACGCGCCCGACGTCTTCGCGCGCAAACTGACTGACCCAAGGCAGGCCACCTGGGTGGCCGAACGGGACGGGAGCGCGCTGGCCTACGCCAGCGCCGGCCCCTGCGACCTGCCCCATGCGCACGCCCGGGCCGAGCACAGTCAGCTGCACCGCCTGTATGTGTTGAACGCCGCGCAAGGCCAGGGCCTCGGGCGCGCCCTGCTGGAGCTCGCGCTGGCCTGGATGGGTGATACGGGTCCGCAGTGGCTGAGCGTCTGGTCGGGCAACCTGAAGGCGCAACGCCTGTACGAGGCATACGGCTTCCAAAACGTCGGCCATTACCAATTCTTCGTCGGACGCTGGCCCGACGACGACTTCATCTACCGCCGCGATCCGCCTTGCCGCACGCCATCGCGCGTCGCGGACTGAGCGGCGTTCGAGCCGGCTCAGTCCTTCAGCGGATCGTGGCCCCAGTTCATCAGGGAGTAGCGCCAGCGGGTGTGCTCCACGTCCGCCGCCGGTTTCTGCGCCCGGTGCCGGTGAACGTAGCCGACCACCTTCTTCATGTGCGCATAGTCGTCGGCGGTCAGATCAGCCTTCTTCTTGTGCTTGATCTCCACAATGCGCGAGCCTTCCTTGTGGCCGACCGATTCCGCGCCGGCCGCCTCCGTCTTGGGTTCTCCGCCGGCCCAGCCGACGGACCTGGATTCCTCGGTCTTCAGCCAGCGGTCGAGCTCCGAAGGCGTCATGTTGACGGCCTCGTCAAAGTCTTGCGCGATGCGCTTGTGGTCCTCGTCTTCGGCCATGGTCCCCTCTCCTGGTGGGTGAACGGACGAGGCCGGGGCTTCGTTCAGTCAGACGCAAGGCGCAGCCAGGCGGCCACCGCCCAGGCGTGAGCGTCGTGGCGCAGCCGCTTCAAGGCCAGCAGCGGATCAAGCCACATCAGCTCGTGGTCCGCCTCGATCTTCAGGGCCGCATCCTCGCCCGACGCCTGCGCTTCGAACAAGGCGCAGAGATTGTTGGCGGCTTGGCCATCGGTCTTGATCAGATACTGGCGGGCGCGGCCCAGCAGCCGGACGGGGCGCACGACCAGCCCGGTCTCCTCGCCGAACTCGCGCACCAGCGCCGCCTCGTCATCTTCGCCAGGATCGAGCGCGCCACCCGGAAGGTCGATGTAGGGCGCGGTGTCGGGTCGGGTGATCCGCACGACCGCGATCCGGTCTCCACGGCGGACGACGCCAAAGGCGGCCGGCCGGTTCGCATAGGCGAGGCCAGGATCGCGCGCGCCGAACTGCGGCAGGACCTCATCGGAAGACATCAGTCGTCGCCATAGAGGGCGGCGAAGGGCACGGTCTGGCCTGCTTCGGCCGCTCGGACGCTGATCTGCGGATTGTGACCGATCGAAGCGTCCGCGCTCGCACGCCAGGCGGCGGCGATCATGTCGCGGAGCTCAGCCGCGCCGTCGGCCACGCGCGCGGTGGTGAAGGCGACCGACTGCAGGTCAGCCTTTGCAAATTGGCCTCGGCCCCACATGGCGTAGAGCGGCCGGACGTAGCTGTTGGTGGCGGCGAGATAGGCCGCCGTGCAGCTCGCGATCGGCGCGCACGGCTGGAGCGGCGACATGACCGCCTCCACCCCCGCCAACGTCACGTGATCATGAACGAAGCGACCCTCGAAGGGTCCATGCAGCTTGTCCTGGGTGTAGCCGTCCGGATTGGGGTAGTCGCCCCAGCCGTTGAAGTGCACGCTGACGTGCAGGGGCTGGCTGCCGTCGCCGACGAAATGGGCCCAATAGCCGACGTCGCGAACGGTCAGCGCCTCGCGCAGCTTCAGGTCCTGCGCGATCCAGGCGCTCTGCCGGGCGTCGGGAGAGGTCTTCAGCGCCGCAGTTTCGATGCGCCAGTAGGCGAAGTCCTTGACCACCTGCTCGAAACCGTCCTCGATCGTGTAGGGAAGGTATCCGGACTTGTAGCTGTCGCTCTGCACAGCCTTCAACGCGACCTCGTAATCCTCGTGGTTGGCCGGAAGACCGGCCAGAGGTGGACCGCCGTTCACCTTACCCTGATCGTCCAGGTCCAAGTAGTGGCCGGGATCCAGATCGTGGTCGTGCGGCTGGCCGGCGCCCTTCGAGCGGTCGGCTTCGCGGGCGAGCTCACCCACCGCCTGGACCGCGGCAGGCGTTCGCAGGAAGGGCGGCAGCTCAGCGGGCAGAGTCGCGATGGCCGCCTCGCCAATGAGCCGATGACCCGTGGCGCCCCAAGCGAGCGCCTGGGAAGCGGCAGCGGACAGGACGGCGCCGGTGCAGACGCCCAGGATGAGGATCGATCGAGGGCTATCGCTTGGCATGGCTCGGTCTCGTCTGGAAGGCGTTTGCTCCTAGAGCGGTCCCACCTCGAGCGAAAGCCAGTTCCGCCCTCGACCAGGAAAATCTTCCATTATTACAGTCGCAAGACTGTCATCATCGCGCCCAGATGGCCGCGGCGATCCGCTGCGACGATGGCCGACCGGCGACTCCGAGGTCCGGGGCGATGGTGATCCGCACGATGCGGCCCACCATCTGGGCCGCTGCGTCGGAACCCTGAACGAAATAAACCTTGGCCACGCGCGCACAGGCCGCATGCCCAGCGGAGCCGTGCGTGCTCACCTGCACAATAGCGTCCGCGGTGACCAGGAAGGCGTCGGCGAACACCGGTTCGGCGCCGGGTTTGACGTCTGCGTCCCCGGCGTCGAAGATGATGAGGTGCTGGGCCGCACGGCTGGAGCGGGCGCCGGCCTGAAGCAGGATGTTGAACAGCGGATCCGGGCCGAACACCTGCAGGGGCTTCGGCGCCGAGGCTGCGCCGAGCGAAGCCGCTGCGGCGCCCTCCGGCACATCTGGCGTGAACAGGGTCAGGCCGCCCAGCCGGGTGGCGCGCAGGACCGTACGGCCCATGTCGTTGCGGTAGATGACGTCGCCCCTGGGTCCAGGCGAAGCGATGAGCGCCCAGATTTCCGGATTGTCGTCGAACTTCAGCACCGCGCGTCGGCCGCCCGACCGGTCAAGCACGAAATCCTCGCCGCGACCTGACTGGTACTTGGCCACCATCGGCAAGGCGTCGTCCGCACTCCGCCTGGAGCCGAAAAGGAAGTCGCGCAGGCTGGCCGGCTCGGCCGATGCGACGGAGGCCAGGCAGCAAAGCGCAAGCCCGACACTGACGCCGCATCCAACCTTCACGCGTGGGAACATCATTGCCGGATGAACACAGACTGGGGCGCTTTTGCGACGTCAGGACCTTCCAAAGGCGTAGGGCCGGCCCGCGTTGCCGAAAGGCGACGCCGTCAACCAAGCATGTATTGGCCGCCGTTCGCGGTGACGGTCGATCCGGTGATGAAGGCGGCGTCCTCCCGCGCCAGGAAGGCGACGCAGGCGGCGATCTCCTCCGCCCGGCCCAGCCGGCCGACAGGGATGGAACCCACGATCTTGTCGAGCACGGTCTGGGGGATGCCCGACATCATCTCGGTGTCGATGTAGCCAGGAGCCACGGCGTTGACGGTGATCCCCTTGTTGGCGGTCTCTTGCGCCAGGGCCTTGGTGAATCCGATCAAGCCGGCCTTGGCGGCGGAGTAGTTGGTCTGGCCCATCTGGCCCTTCTGGCCGTTGATGGAGGAGATGTTGATAATACGGCCGTAGCCGCGCTCGCGCATGCCCTCGATCACTTGCCGGCTCATGTTGAAGATCGAGGCGAGGTTGACGTAGATGACCTCGTTCCACTGCTGCGGCGTCATCTTGTGCAGCATGGCGTCACGAGTGATACCGGCGTTGTTGACCAGCACCTCCACCGGACCAAGCTGGTCCTCGACCTCCTTGACGGCGCGCACGCAGTCGTCCCAGTTGCCGACGTTGCCCTTGACCACCATGATGCCGACTTCGGACGCGCAGGCTTGGGCCGCCTCCTCGTTGCCGGCGTAGCCCGCCGCGACCCGGAAACCATCGGCCTTGAGGCGCTCGCAGATAGCGCGCCCGATACCGCGCGTCCCGCCCGTGACCAACGCGATCCTGGTCATGCCTTGTCTCTCCCTACCTCATTAAAGCGGGTCTAGAGCCCACATGTGACGTCCGAACGCGCATCAGGGCCTTTCGACGCACATCGCCACGCCCATTCCGCCGCCCACGCACAAGGTCGCGAGACCCTTGGCCGCGCCGCGCCGCTTCATCTCGTAAAGCAAGGTTGTCAGGATGCGCGCACCCGAGGCGCCGATCGGGTGGCCGATGGCGATGGCGCCGCCGTTCACGTTGACCTTGGCCGGGTCCAGGCCGAGCTCGCGCACGACGCACAGGGATTGGGCGGCGAAGGCCTCGTTGGACTCTATCAGATCGAGCTCGCCGAACGCCCAGCCCGCCTTTTCCATGGCCTTGCGGCTGGCCGGGATGGGGCCGGTGCCCATGACCGCGGGATCGACGCCCGCGTTCGCCCAGCTGGCGATCCGCGCCAGCGGCTCGATCCCGCGGCGGCGCGCCGCCTCTCCGCTCATCACCACCACGGCGGCGGCCCCGTCGTTGAGCCCGGAGGCGTTGCCCGCGGTGACGGAGCCCTGCTTGTCGAAGGCGGGCTTCAAGCCGGCCATGGCCTCGTAGGTCGAGCCGGCGCGGACATACTCGTCCTTCTCCACCACCACGTCGCCCTTGCGGCCGGCGATGGTGACCGGAGTGATCTCGTCGGCGAACCGCCCGTCCTTCTGGGCGGCTTCGGCGCGATTCTGGGAGCCGGTGGCGAAACGGTCCTGGTCCTCGCGGCTGATCTGCCAGCGAGCGGCGATGTTCTCGGCGGTCTGGCCCATGTGGTAGCCGTGGAAGGCGTCCCACAGCCCGTCCTTGATCATGGTGTCGACCATGGAGAGGTCGCCCATCTTCTTGCCGGCGCGGAGCTGGGCGGCGTGGGGGGCCTGGCTCATGCTCTCCTGGCCACCGGCGACCACGATGGCGGCGTCGCCGCCCGCCACCTGCTGGTAGGCCAGCGCGACCGCGCGCAGGCCCGAGCCGCAGAGCTGGTTCAGGCTCCAGGCCGGCGCCTCCACCGGCACGTCGGCGTTGACCGCCGCCTGGCGCGCAGGGCCTTGACCGGCTGCGGCCTGCAGCACCTGGCCCAAGATCACCTCGTTCACGTCGGACGCCTCCACGCCCGCGCGGGAGAGCGCGGCCCTGATCGCCAGGGCTCCGAGCTCATGGCCCGCCAGCCCCGCCAAGGCGCCGTTGAAAGAGCCCACGGGCGTGCGGGCCGCCGAGGCGATGACGATGTCGCTCATGACCGATCCTCCAGATGCGCCCGTAGCCCAGAACCCGGACGTCTTTGCCGCCCCTCTTGCACACGCCCCGGGCGCGGTCACGCGATGTTTGCGCCACGCCCGCAAGTTGAGGATGCTGGCGCGACGAGGCTTTATCGCCGATATCAGGCGGCCGGAAGCCGCTGGCGAGCTCAAAAGATCGGCTCATGGAGGTGCACATGACCGAAACCGGATCAGATGAGGTGGGCGGCGGCGAAATTCCATCAGCCCTGCAGACGAACGGCGCCGAACAGCCGGGCGTCCGGATCATCATAAAGAAGTACGCCAACCGGCGGCTCTACAACACGGGCTCGAGCTCCTACGTGACGCTTGAGCATCTGTCCGAAATGGTCAAGCAGGGCGTCAACTTCGTCGTCTACGACGCTCGGACGAACGACGACATCACCCGCCAGGTGCTCACCCAAATAATCTTCGAAGCGGAGAATTCCGGCCAGAACCTCCTGCCGATCCAGTTCCTTCGCCAGCTGATCAAGCTCTACGGCCACCAGATACAGGCGCTGGTGCCGGGCTATCTGGAGATGTCGCTGGACGCCTTCGCGCGACAGCAGGACCGCATGCGCGAGCAGGTGGGCGGCACGCTCGGCGGCGGCTTCGTCAAGGCGCCCTTCCCGGGCGCGGACGGCTATCGGGTGTTCGAGGAGCAGGTACGCCAAAACATGGCCCTGTTCGACCGGGCCATGAAGATGTTCACGCCCTTCCCCTACGGCCGCACGGAAGATCCAACAGCGCGCCAGGCCGACGGGCCGCCGCCTGCGCCCGAGCCCACGGAAACCGGATCGCTGGCCGAGCTGAAGGCCAGAATGGACGAGATGCAGCGCCAGATCGAACGGCTGGCCGTAAAGGATTAGCCCAAACGACGTGGCCGAAGCGTCGGCTTCAACGTAAATCCGCCGGAATGGCGCGCCTATGCGAGGCGCGCACGTCACGCTGAGTTTCGCCAGGTCGTTCATGCCCCATTCTCTCCGCCGGATGCTCGCTGCGGGCGCTGCGCTCGGTCTTCTCGCCTCCGCCGGCGCAGGCCGCACGGCCGCACCGCTCGCCGACCGCGACCGGGTCTGGCCGCAGAGCTACAGCGACCTGCCCGCCGACCCCGACGTACGTTTCGGCGTGCTGCCCAACGGCATGCGCTACGCGCTGATGCACAACGACACCCCCATCGGTCAGACGTCGCTGCGCCTTCGCATCGGCTCCGGGTCGCTGGAGGAGGACGACTCCGAGCAGGGCTTGGCCCACGTGCTGGAACACATGGCGTTCAAGGGCTCCACCCACGCCCCGAACGGCGAGATCGTCAAGGTGCTGGAACGGCTGGGCCTGAGCTTCGGCGGCGACACCAACGCCCAGACCGGCTGGACCGATACGAATTATGAGCTCGATCTGCCGCGCAGCGACCGGCAGACGCTTGAGACCGGGCTGACCTATCTCGCTGACGTCGGATCGGGTCTGCTGATCCGCCCCGAGGCGCTGAGCACGGAGCGCGGGGTAGTGCTGTCGGAGGAGCGGCTGCGCGATACGCCGGACTACGAGGTCTACAAGGCGCGGCTGCAGTTTCTGCTGGCGGGCCAGTTGGCCAGCGAGCGGTCGCCCATCGGCAAGGTGGCGATCGTCCAGTCCGCGCCCGCCACCCTGCTGCGCCGCTTCTACGACGCCAACTACCGTCCGGATCGCGCCGTGCTGATCGCTGTGGGGGACTTCGACGTGGACGCCATGAAGGCGCAGATCGCGACTCTGTTCGGCGGCTGGCGCGGCGTGGGGCCGGAGACTGCGGCGCCCGACCTCGGCGCGCCAATTCGGCGCGGCGAGGCGACGCAGCTGATCGTACGGCAGGGCGCGCCGCCCTCGCTGGTCATCGCCAGGCTCACCCCGGCCGACGATACGCCCGACAGCGTGGCCAAGCAGCGCCGGGACCTGATCGAGGGTCTGGCGCTCGCAGCGCTCAACCGGCGTTTCCAGCGCGCCGCCCACGCGCCGGACGCGCCCTTCCTGGCCGCGGCCGCCGGTCGCAGCGACGAGTTCCGCTCCGCGC
>CAXTUT010000077.1:7883-8953 GCA_964247465.1 uncultured Caulobacteraceae bacterium
AGGTGCAGGTGTCCTTCAAGCCCGCCGGCTGGCGGCCGGCCCTGCAGGCGGCGGTGGCGATGCAGCGACAGGCGCTGCAGTACGGCTTCAGCCAGGCCGAGGTGGACCGCGAGGTCACCGAAGCCGGGGTGGCGTTCCGCAACGCCGCCGCCAGCGCCGCCACCCGCCGCACGCCGACCCTGGCGGCCGAGCTCGTCCGCACCGTCGACGACCGGGAGGTAGACACCTCACCGGCCGAAGACCTGCGTCTGTTCGAGCAGTTCACTCAAGGATTGAGCGTGCAGACCGTCGACGCCGCGCTGCGCCACGCCTTCGAGGGCGCAGGTCCCTTGGTGTCCATGGCCACGCCGGACCCGATCGAGGGCGGCGAAGGCGCGCTCGCGACCGCGTTCCGCACCGCCGAGGCGGCTCCGGTCGCGCCACCTGCGGCCCTGCGGTCCCTGAACTGGACCCATACGGACTTCGGCGCGGCCGGACAGGTGGTGCAGACCCGCACGATATCCGACCTCGGCGTGACCGTCGTCCGCTTCGCCAACGGCGTGCGACTGATCGTGCGCCCTTCAACCCTGCGCAAGGACCAGGTGCTGGTCAGCGTCAACTTCGGGCACGGACGGCTAGGGCTGCCACGCGACCGGGTGACGCCGGACTGGGCCGTCTCGGCCTTCGTCGGCGGCGGCCTGTCGGACCTGAGCTTTGAGGACGTGCAGCAGGCGCTGGCGGACCATAGCGTGTCGGCCGGGCTGGCCGTGGACGACGACGCGTTCAGCCTGACAGGCTCGACCCGGCCCAAGGACCTGGCGCTGCAGATGCAGCTCCTGGCCGCCTACATGACCGCGCCCGGATGGCGGCCGGAGGCCTTCGCCCGGACTCAGGCGCTGACGAGCGAGGAGCTGGCGCAGCTGCCCTCGACGCCGCAGGGGATCGAGGACCGCGACCTGTCCGCCCTGCTGCACGACGGCGACGCACGCTGGCGCTACCCGACCGCCGAGCAGGTCCACGAGGCCAGCCTGGACGACCTGAAGGCGATCTTGGCTCCCGCGCTCGCGGGGGCGCCCCTCGAAGTCGTGGTC
>CAXTUT010000078.1:0-8922 GCA_964247465.1 uncultured Caulobacteraceae bacterium
CGGCGGCGGCCACCTGCGTCTCGCTGGCGCCCTTGGCCGACATGGCTCCGGGATAGGCCAGCAGGGCGCCGTCGGCTTGCATGACCAGGCTGGTCGACCCAGGCAGCCGGCTCTTCGTCGCGTCGGCGAAAAGCGCGCTGGCGCTCAGGGTGGAGGCGAACGCGCCCACCATCTGGCCATCGACGTACGCCGGGGTCATGCACGCCAGACCGGTCCGCGCGCTGGCTTTGTCCTGCACTAGACGCTGCAGAGACGTGCAGCGTATCTCGTGAGAGGGGTCAGCCTTGGGCAGGATCAGGCGCACGGTGTCCTGGGCGGAGATGTCCAGATCCGGCGGCGCGGTCTTGCGATAGAACATCAGATGATCCGGCCGGTCGGGACCGAACATGACCAGCTGGGTGCGGGGCGTGTAGAAGTAGAAGTTGTCGTAGTCCCCGTGCGCGGCGGGACCGAAGGTGCTGACGACGGGCGCAGCGGAGACGAGCGCCCGCGTCTCGGCCCGCGACAGGCTGTCGCCGTAGCGGATGAACGCTCCGACGCCGTAGACGAGACGACCGCCGGGCGTGATGCGCCCGTCGTAATCCTCAGACCGGCTGCGGCGGGTGCCGTCGGCATGAAGCGGGAAGTTGCGGTCGAGCAGCCGCTGGGCCTCGCCCGGCTTGAGCACGGCTTCGCGCCGCACGAGCGCTGCGACGGCGGACTGCTGCAGCGTGGTCAGGCCGGTGAAGCGGCGATCGAGGTTATCGGTCCGCTCCTGGACATACTGGGCCAGGAAGGAAAGTTGGCGGCGCGCCAGCTCCGTCTGGAATACGGCGAACGCGGACAGCGACGCAGCGATGGTGAACACCACCGAGGTGACGCCGATGCCCAGCAGAAAGTTACGCGAGAGGGAGGAGCGCATGGCGGCCCGCGACGATTTCAACCCAGGCTAGACTAATATAGATTTATTTCCCGTAAGCGGCGCCCTTCCCGGCGGCGGGCTCAAGGCAGGTGCGCAAGCGCGACGGCGACCACGGCGTAGACCGAACGCGACGGCTTGAGATCGCCGTAGACCACCAGGCGCACGGGCCCCTGCTTGGACGGCAGCGGCTTGCCGTCGGCCTGGACGGCGAGGATGACCTTGGCGTCCTTATGGAAGCTCGGGTCCACCTCGGCCAAGGTCAGCACCACCCGGTACTTGTCGGCCGCTGTGACGAAGACCACGTCGTCGACGCCCGCCCCGTGCAGCCGCACGCCGAGCGGCGCGCCCACGTCGCGCAGGACGTCGCTGAGCAGGGGCCCCGAGTAATCGGTGCTCAAGCCGTCGTGATCGACCGCGACATGCGCCTGCGGGAGCTTGGCGAGCTCGGCCACGCTCAGCGTCTCGCGCTGACCAGCTAGGCCCGCGACGACCACGCTTCCCGGCGTCGCGCCCGCGGGCAGGACGCCCACCATGGCGGCGGTGGCCGGCGAGCGGTCCGTCGCGCCCGATCCCATGAGGGGCGGAGGCGTGGCCAGCGCCGAGCCCACAGGCCCGATCAGCGCAGCGACGGCGCAGACGGTCGCGCCAGGCCGAATCCAACCCACGCTATTCCGCCGCGAAGCTCTGAGACGAGGGCGGCGGCGCGATCGCCTGCATCGGCAGGCCGCTCCTGGCCAGCACGGCGCGAAGGTCGCGGATGGCTGGGAACACCTCGTTGTTCCAGTCGGACCCCTGCGCGTCGTAGGCGGCCTGCTCGTACTCGACGATCTCCTGGTCCTCGCGGAAGATGTTCTCGGTGAACCAGGTCACGAAGGGCCACGCCGCCTCGATCAGGCCCGGCACCGGCGGACGCTTGACCGACAGGTAGCCATAGGTGCGGTTGGTGCGCTGCAGCCCGTCCAGGGGCGTGTAAGCCAGCCAGACGTCGAGCACCGGGTCGTCGGTCTCCTTGATGTCGCGTCCCACCCACACCTTGAGCGACTGGGTCGGATAGTCGGTGCGGATGCGCATGTGGTCGCAGAAGTCGGCCTTCTTCTCCCCGCGCTTCCTGACCAGATCCACGATCACCTGTTCGCCGAGCGAAGGCTTTCCGGCGGTGCGGCTGAAGGTGTATTCCACCTGGGCCCAGGCCTCGCCACACGCCTTGCCCAGGCACCGGGCCTTGATCGAGCCCATCTGTGCGCGATGCATGAACTGGTGGTTCATGTCGAACAGGTTCTCGTGCATGAAGGTGTAGTGGCAGGCCACCTCGCGGTTCAGCCGGCGGGTCTTGTAGTCCTTGCGCCGGAAGGAGCCGAGCGCAGCCGGCAGACGGCTTTCCGCCAACGCCGGGTCGCCCGGGAACACGAAGACCAGCCCGTCCACCTCTCTGGCGGGATAGCTGCGCACCCCGTTCGGCAGCCGCTCCTTGCCAAGATAGGGCACCTCCGTGCACCGGCCGGACTGGTCGTAGGCCCAGCCGTGATAGTGGCAGCGGACCTGCTCGCCCTCCACCACGCCCAGGTGCAGCGGGACCTGGCGGTGGGCGCAGCGGTCCTCCAGGGCGAAGACCACGCCGTTCTTGCCGCGGACCAGGGCGATCGGCTGGCCGGCGAAATGACGGCCGAGCGCCTTGCCTGGCTTCAGCTCGTCGGACCAGGCCAGCGGATACCAGTGATCGGGGTGCGCGCCGACCCGGCGCAGATCGAAGGCGTTCGGCGAGTTGGCCGCGCGCATGGCGATCAGGTTCGCACCATCTTCCGGCATCGGACTCTCCACAGATCACTAATGTTAAAGCGGCCTCTGGCGTACTCCACAACCCCGTATGCGGTCGCACCGCCGTCGCCGCGCCCAGAATGCGGCGGGCTCAGCGCTCCAGCGCCTTGACCCCGGGCAAGGTCCTGCCCTCCATCCACTCCAGGAAAGCGCCCCCGGCGGTGGAGACGAAGGTGAAGTCCGCCGCCACGCCGGCGTGGTTGAGCGCGGAAACCGTGTCTCCGCCGCCGGCCACCGCGACCAGCTTGCCGGCCTTGGCCAGCTCGGCCGCATGGCGGGCCGCCTTCACCGTGGCGGTATCGAAGGGGGGCACCTCGAACACGCCGAGCGGCCCGTTCCAGATCAGGGTGGCGGAGCTGTCCATCGCCGCGCATAGCCGGCGCACCGTCTGCGGCCCGGCGTCCAGGATGCGCTCGTCGCCGTCCACCGCGTCGCGGGCGCGGGTGAAGTGGGGGGCGTTGGGCTCCAGCCGCTCGCTGACCACCACGTCCATGGGCAGCAGCAGCTCGCAGCCGCTGTCGGCGGCGAGCTGCATGATCTCGGCGGCGGTCGCCTTCAGGTCCTTCTCGCAATAGGAGGCCCCGACCTCGAAATCCTGGGCGTACAGGAAAGTATTCGCCATGCCGCCGCCGATCGCGAGACGGTCGAGCTTGGTCACCAGGTTCTTCAGCAGGTCGAGCTTGGTTGAGACCTTGGAGCCGCCCACGATGCCCAGCACCGGCCGCTCAGGGTTTCCCAGCGCCTTCTCCAGCGCCTCCAGCTCCCGCTGCATCGACATCCCCGCATAGGCCGGCAGCCGGCGCGCCAGCGCCTCGGTGGAGGCGTGGGCGCGGTGGGCGGCGGAGAAGGCGTCGTTGACGTAGACGTCGCCAAGCTTCGCCAGCTGGTCGGCGAAGGCGACGTCGTTCGTCTCCTCCCCGGCGTGGAAGCGCAGGTTCTCCAGCAGCAGCACGCCGCCGTCGTGCAGCTTGGCCACCGCCTGTTCCGCCGCCTCGCCCACGCAGTCGGCGGCGAAGGCGACGGGCGCGTTCAGCACCTGGGCCAGCGGCTCGACCACGGGCTTGAGGCTCATGGAGGGGACCACCTGCCCCTTGGGCCGGTCGAAGTGGGCCAGCAGGACCACGCGCGCGCCCTTCTCCCGCAGCGCCTCCACGGTGGGGGCGATGGCGCGCAGGCGCGTGTCGTCAGACACTGCGCCTTCGTTCATGGGGACGTTGAGATCCACACGGACCAGAACGCGCCGGCCCTTCAGGTCGCCGGCTTGGTCGAGGGTGCGGAAGGACATGAACATTCGCCTATTTAATCGAGCATGAAGTGGGACTGACTGACGACAAAGGTGATTAGCGCGCCAAATCCAAAGGACAGGAGACAGGCCGCCGATGCCAAGCGCTTATAGAGAACAACATCCGCTACCGCATCCGACGGACGTTCACCGAAGACCAGGGGCCGACGAAAGGTCATGGGACGCCGATAGGCCCAAACCAACGATACCCACCAAAGCGCGAAAACCATAGCCGAGAAAACTATAGACATGTTTGGAAGTCGACCGCGCACTGGTTCTAAAATCATCATTGGCGTGCATAGAAGTCCAAAAGTGCCTGTAAACGGTCCCGTGAAAAAAAGAACCGCAAACATGGCCCAGCGCATCAAACGTCTGCTTCACAAAATTGACCACGAGGGAACTCTGTCACTCCTGCCGCTGTCCCCGCCTTGCCGGCCATCACCTCGCCGCCTACAGGAACTTGGCCATCGCCCTCGCCGTGTCCGCCATCCGCGTGGAGAAGCCCCACTCGTTGTCGTACCAGCTGAACACCCGCGCCAGCTTGCCCTCGATCACCTGGGTCTCAGGGCAGGCGAAGGTGGAGGAGTGGGGGTCGTGGATGAAGTCGCTGGAGACCAGCGGCTCGTCGGTGACGGCCAGGATCCCCTTCAGCGGGCCGTCGGCCGCAGCGGCGCGCATGGCGTCGTTGATCTCCTCCTTGGTCACGTCGCGCGACGGCACGACCTTGAAGTCGATGACGCTGACGTCGGGGGTGGGCACCCGCACCGAGGCGCCGTCCAGCTTGCCCTTCAGTTCGGGGAGCACCAGACCTAGCGCCTTGGCCGCGCCGGTGGAGGTGGGGATGATGTTCTGGGCGGCGGTGCGCGCCCGGTACAGGTCCTTGTGCATCTGGTCGAGCGAGGGCTGGTCGTTGGTGTAGCTGTGGATGGTGGTCATGTAGCCGCGCTCGATCCCGCAGAGGTCGAGCAGCACCTTGGCCACCGGCGCCAGCGCGTTGGTGGTGCACGAGCCGTTGGAGACCACGGTGTCGTCCGCGGTCAGCTCGTGATCGTTGACGCCCATGACGATGGTCTTGTCGGCGCCGTCGCCAGGCGCGGAGATCAGCACCCGCCGGGCGCCGGCCGCCAGGTGCGCCGCCGCCTTGTCGCGCGCCGTGAACAGACCGGTGCACTCGAACGCGATGTCGACGCCGAGCGCCTTGTGCGGCAGCTCGGCCGGGTTCCTGATGGCGGTAGCCTTGATCCGGCCGAGGCCCACGTCCATCCAGTCCTCGCCGTGGGTCACCTCGCCCGGGAAGCGCCGGTGGGTGCTGTCGTACTTCAGCAGGTGGGCGTTGGTGGCCACGGGGCCGAGGTCGTTGATCGCCACCACCTCGATGTCAGCGCGCTTGTGCTCGGCGATGGAGCGCAGCACGAGGCGTCCGATGCGGCCGAAACCGTTGATGGCGACGCGAATGGCCATGGATGAAGGGCTCCAATCTCTTGTGTCTGGACGGCTCCGGCCGCTTGCGAGCCGCCGAGCCAAAGGTCGCCGCCGGTTTTGCGGGGGCGCCCCCGCAAGTCAAGCCCACGTGCGCCGCGCGAGGCCAGACCGTCTGCGGGCGCGGGCGGAGAACGGCGTGCGCGCGCGTCGTCGTCTTCAATCCCAGAGCCCGACGTCAAAGCTCGTCCTGCCCCGGCCCACGGGTGAGCGTTTCCCGCCGCTCGGCCGCCCTACGCTCGCATGTTCCGCGCGTCGTACATACCTTGAGGACATGGCCGCGAAGCTGTCGGAAATGATCGAGGGCGCTGTCGGAGCCGCCCTGTCTCCTGTCGTCTCAGGCATCGCATCGTTCAATCGCTGGCGGCTTCCGCCACGCGATGCGCCGCATCCTTTTCTCACCGGCATCCACGAGCCGATGCGAGAGGAAATGACCCTTCACGACCTGCCCGTGGACGGCGCGATCCCACGAGAGCTCGACGGCCGCTACGTCCGCATCGGGCCCAATCCGGCGGCCCCGGACCCGCGCACCTACCACTTCTTCGTCGGCGACGGGATGCTGCACGGCCTGCGGATCCGCGATGGCCAGGCGCTCTGGTATCGCAATCGCTGGATCTGCTCGACGGAGGTCGCAAAGGCGCGCGGCGTTCCAGCCGCGCCGGGCCCGCGCCACATATTCGATACGGTCAACACCAGCGTGTTGGATCACGCAGGCGCTGGATGGGCGCTGGTCGAGGCGGGGAGCCCTCCGGTGCGCTTCAACGAGGAGCTGGAAGACCAACGTTACGATGACTTCGAAGGCACGCTGCCGGGCTCCTTCACGGCGCATCCGCGTCGCGATCCGCTCACCGGCGAGCTACATGCCCTGTGCTACGAAGCCAACGACCTCAAGCGCCTGCGCTACAACGTCGTGGATACAGGCGGAAGGGTGCGGCGCTCGGTCACGATCCCGGTGGAGCACGGACCGCTGATCCATGACTGCGCGATCACGGATCGCTACGTCGTCATCTTGGACCTGCCGTTGACCCTGTCGATGCGCGTCGTCCTGTCTGGACACGGCTTTCCCTATCGCTGGAACGACAGCCACCCGGCGCGGATCGGGCTTCTGCCGCGCGAGGGGCGGTCCGAAGACGTCCGCTGGCTGCCGATCGATCCATGCTTCGTGTTCCACAACGTCAACGCTTACGATCTCGCCGACGGCCGGGTGGTGCTCGATGTCATCGCCTACGACCGCATGTTCGCTAGCGACAATCTCGCACCGGACGAGCAGCCGCGCGGGCTCGAACGCTGGACGCTCGATCTCGACGCCGGAACGGTGACCCGGACGACGCTCGACGCCGCGCCGCAGGAACTCCCGGTCATGGATGACCGGCGCACCGGACGCCCCTACCGTTACGCCTACGCGCTCGGGCTTCCTGCCGAGATGACGCAGAGCCTGACGGGCGAAGCGCCGCTCATCAAGCACGACCTCGAGCGGGGATCGAAGGAAACGCACGATTTCGGGAGAGCGCGTATCGCGGGTGAGTTCGTGTTCGTACCGCGCGCCTGCGACGCCGCCGAGGATGACGGGTGGCTGATGGGCTTCGTTACCGAGGCGGACGGCGCAAGCACCGGCTTCGAAATCCTGGACGCGCGCAACTTTGCGGCCCCGCCGATCGCGACCGTCCGCCTGCCGCATCGCATACCTCCCGGCATTCACGGCGCTTGGCTGGCTTCTCGCTAGAGAGCGATCCACTGATGATCCGTCAGGTGGCCCGCCGTCTCCAGCAATGGACCTGCCTGGCCCTCCCGACGGTTTGATGCTGGACAGCTCGAAGCTGTTGTCACGCGACCCGCATAGCATCGGAGACGCCATGAACATCGATCTTACAGGCAAGATCGCCCTGGTCACGGGCTCGACGGCGGGGATCGGTTTCGCCATCGCCGAGGGCTTGGTCGGCTGCGGCGCCCAGGTGGTGGTGAACGGGCGCAGCCAGGAGACGGTGGACAAGGCGCTGGCCCGGATCGGTCCTGGCGCACGCGGCGTGGTTGCCGACCTCGGTTCGGCTGTGGGTTGCGAGGCGCGGGTGAAGGCCGAACCCCAGTGCGACATCGTGGTGAGCAATGCCGGCGTTTTCGCATCCTCAGACTTCTTCGACACCTCCGATGCGGAGTGGGACCGCCACTGGCAGGTCAACGTCATGGCCGGGGTGAGACTGGCGCGCGCCTACCTGCCCGGCATGAAGGACCGCGGCTGGGGCCGCTTCATCCTGCTGGGTTCTGAGTCCGCCTTCAACATCCCGGTCGAAATGATCCACTACGGCGTCAGCAAGACCGCCGACGTGGCCCTGGCTCGCGGCCTCGCCAAGCGGATGGCGGGCACCGGGGTGACGGTCAATTCCGTTCTGCCGGGCCCCACCCTCTCCGACGGAGTGGCCACCATGCTGGACGGGGAGGCGAAGGCCGCCGGCCAGTCGGTGGAAGAGGCCATGAGCGCGTTCATCGCCGAGCACCGGCCAAGCTCGATCCTACGCCGCGGCGCCACCCCGCAAGAGGTCGCCAGCATGGTTGTCTACGTCGCCTCGCCCCAGGCGTCAGCCACAACCGGGGCGGCGCTGCGTGTCGATGGCGGGGTGATCGACACGCTCATGTGAGGCCTGGGGCGAACGGCGGGCAGCCCGCGCTCTGGCGGGATCGATGCGATTGTCGTAGATGCGCGAGGAGACCCTCCTCACCCCTCCGGCGACTGATCACCGGCTGATGCCTTCGACCCGACCACGGCTGGGCGCTTCGGCGGCTGCGTTCCTCGCGCTGCTGATGCTGACCTATGCGTCGATTCAGTCCAGCGTCATGCGGGCGACGATGGCTCCGTCCATCTGGACGGAGCTCTGCGGCGGCGTTTCGACCGCCGGGGAGCCTATGGCCGCGATGGCCATGCCGGGCATGGCTGAGAGCCGTGCGGCGGTCGGCGCGTCGCCCCGCGGCAAGGCGAGGCCTGGCCATGCCAACCCTTCGGCCTGTCCCTATTGCGCCGCTGCGGCGCACCCGCCGGTGCTGGCGAGCGTCACGCCGCTACGCACCCCCGTCGCCTTCGTCTTCGCCAGCTTCCAGCGGATCGTCGGCGACGGCCCGCGCGGACCACCGCCGGTACAGCCCCGCGCCCGCGGGCCGCCCCTCTTCCCCCAGCCGCTGTAGCCGCGCCGCGCCGGTCCACGACCGCGGCGCACCCGTATGTGCGAGGGGGCGGCGGAGCCGGCCCCAGGGGATCAGACTTTGCGACTCATCATGTTCGCGGGCGCCGGCGCGCTCGCCCTGCTGCTGGCGCGTCCGCCGGCTCGGCGCAGACATCCAGTCCCGGCGTGACGCCAGACCAGATCGCGGCCAGACGCGCCGCGCTGGAACAGGAAAAAGCGGCCATCCAGGCCCAGATCGACGCCCTCGATCCGGCCGGCGCGGCGCCGACGGC
>CAXTUT010000079.1:0-8890 GCA_964247465.1 uncultured Caulobacteraceae bacterium
GCGGAGACTGTGGCCGCCGCACCGGCGCCGCACGGCCGCCGCCACCACGGCCACGCCGCCCGGATCGAAGCCGCCAAAGCGGAAGCCGCCAAGGCCAGCGCCTCCGAGGGCGCAACCGCCCAGGCCGACGCCTCCACGCCCGCCCAAGCCTCAGCGCCCGACGCTTCAGTGCAGCCGGCGTCAGTCCCCCGCCACGGTCGTCGCCGTCATGGTCGCGTGGCCGAGCGCGAAGCCGCCGACACGCCGGTCCTGTCCGCGTCAGCCCCAACCGCCGACACGCCCTATCAGACCGTCGTGCGGCCGGGCGAAACGCTGGCTCAGGTGGCCGCCCGCGCGCACAGCTCCCGCGAAGCGCTCACCGCCCTGAACGCGCTGAAGCACCCGCGCCACGTGAAGGCCGGAACGGTGCTGAAAATCCCCTATCGCTACAGCTACGAGGTGCAGAAGGGCGACACCCTCTACACCATCAGCCGCCGGTTCGATCAGGATCCGGACGCCATGGCCAGGCTGAACGGCCTCAAGCACGCGGCCGCGCTGCAGCCCGGCCAGACCATCACCTTGCCGACCACAGCCGAAGACACCGGCAAGCGCGACCACGCCACCGCCGAGGCGAGCCCGGTCGCCGCGCCCGAAAAGCTCGCTGACGCCGCGCTGCGCAAGCTCGAGCGCCACAACCGTCATCGGCATGGCGAGCCCGTCGGATCGTCCACCCTGGACACCCAGCTGGCGACGGCCGAGTCGGCGCCGGCCACTCGCCACCGTCCCACCGAGGCCGCGCCCGCGCAGGAGGTCGCCAGCGACGCGCGCACGACGCCGCCGGGGCGCGTCGCCGAGGCGTCTCCCTCGATCCCGACGCCGCGGCCAGTCGCGCCCGCGCCGTCGGCTGTCGTTCCATCGGCCACGGGCGAAGGATCGCCACCCACGCCGACGTCGGCGCCGGGGGTCGGGACCCAGCGCTACGCCGGCGTTCGGCCGACCCCGGCGCCCGGCGCGAGCGGCGTAATCGCCGGATACGGCTACCGTCCTGCGGAGGTCCCTTCGGCCTCGACCTACCACGCGCCTTCCACCGCCCCGGCCTATGCGCAGAGCACGCGCACTCCTGTGATTGCGGCGCCTGCGCCCAGCTATGCGCCGCCGCGCTACGGGCCCAGCTTCGCAAATAGTCCCGGGACAGGGGCGCAGGGCGACGCGCGCGTGGCGACCCTGGCGCCGCCCCGCTACGCCACCACCTTGCCGCAGCCCGGCGGCTATGCGCCGAGCTTGGGACGCGAACGGGCGGTCACGCCGGCGATCCCCGGTGGTTCGCTCAGCCCAGGCGACGTCGCCAGCGCCGGACGGGGTCGCTTCATCTGGCCGTTGCGGGGCCAGGTGATCTCGAGCTTCGGCGACAAAGGGACGGGCCAGCACAACGACGGCGTCGACATCGCCGCCCTGCCCGGGACCGGGGTGCGGGCCGCGGCGGCGGGCGAGGTGGTCTACGCCGGCAGTTCGATCCCCGGCTTCGGCAACCTGGTGCTGGTCAAGCACGCCGGCGGCTGGGTGACCGCCTACGCTCACCTGGACCGGATCGAGGTGCGCATGCGCTCCACCGTCGCCCAGGGAGAGGAGATCGGCCAGGCCGGCCAGACCGGCGCGGTAGACCGCCCTCAGCTCCATTTCGAGGTCCGCTACGCTCCCGATCCCGCGGAAAAGGCGCGCCCGGTGGACCCGACCCTGGTGCTGCCCGCAGGCTGAGCCCTGATCCTCCGGAAAGGGTCACCTGCAGCTGGGCGGGGCGGCGGCGCTGCGGCCCGAGGCGTAACGAACTCAAAAAATTGGATTTGCCCGATTGGGCGGAGCACGCCCGCGCTCTGGGCTTAATACAATCCCGTCGGCGGCGGCGGCGGCGGCTTGGGGGTGGCGACGGGGGCGGCCGTGACGGGCGGCGGCGTCGGGGGATTGGCCCCGGGCGTCTTGTCGTCGTCGCTGTCGTCGCTGGAGTCGTCGTCGCTGGAGGCCACGACGGAAGGCGTTTTGCGCGGCGGGTGCAGCACGGCCACCGCCTCGTCGTGGGCGATCTTGCGGATGTAGTTCTCGTCTACCGGCGGTGGCGCCGCCGCGTCCACCGAGGTCGCCTTCTTGGGGGTGACGTAGGTGTCCGCGTCGGCCGAGCCGCCCGGCGCGGCGGCCGCCCGGCTGTAGCCCAGATACGATCCGACGCCGGCGACGCTCGCCAGCACCAGCGCCGCAGTCCAGACCGCGCCTCTCGACACCCCGATCATCGGCCCTACCTACGCCAGCAACGTGCGCGACGGAAGCCCGCCCGCGAAACGCCGCCCATCACGCCCCGATCTTCAGGCGCGCCTGGCGATGGACCAGCATGTCGCGGGGCGTCACCCGCACCAGGCGCGCGCGGGCGGCCGGCCAAGCCTCCAGCGCAGCTTGGGCGCGAGGCGAGCGCGTGGCGGCCAGGTGCGCCTCCAGCAGGGCCTTCACCGCCGGCTCGTCCTGCGGCTCCACCTCGCCAGTGACCACGTTGTCGGGGTTCACACGCAGGGCGAACAGGGCGTCCTCGTCCAGAACGAAGGCCTCGCCGCCCGTCATGCCGGCGGCGAAGTTGGGGCCGGTGCGCCCGAGCACGACCACAAGCCCGCCGGTCATGTATTCGCACCCGTGCGCGCCGCAGCCTTCCACCACCGCGTCTGCGCCGGAGTTGCGCACCGCGAACCGTTCGCCCGCGCCGCCGGCCACGAACAGCCGGCCCGAGGTGGCGCCATAAAGACAGGTGTTGCCGACGAGGGGATCGAAGACGCCGGGATCGGCATGGCGTGGCGGCCGGATGGTGACCGTGGCGCCGGACAGCCCCTTGGCGACGTAGTCGTTGGCCTCGCCGACAAGGTCGATGCGCAGGCCCTTGACCGCGAAGGCGCCCAGGCTCTGGCCCGCCGCCCCTTTCAGCTCCAGCCGAAGGTGGTCGGGGCGAAGGGCGTCGCCGAACTTGCGCACGATGGCCGAGGAAGTGCGCGCGCCAATGGTGCGCATGGTGTTGGTCACCGAATAGCTCAGCGCCATCTTCTCACCCCGCTCCAGGAGCGGTGCGGCGTCCGCCATGATCTGGGTGTCGAGCGTGTCCTCGGTCAGGGATTGGCGCACGTCTTCGGTGTAAGATTTGAGCGCGGCGCCTTCGACCCTCACGAGCAGCGGGTTCAGGTCCAGATCGTCCAGGTGCATGCCGCCGCGGCTGACCTGCGTCAGCAGGTCGGTGCGGCCGATGATCTGATCCAGGTGGGTGAAGCCGAGCGAGGCCAATATCTCGCGCACCTCCTCGGCGATATGGGTGAACAGGGCGATGACCTTCTCCGGCGTCCCCGAAAACTTGGCGCGCAGGGCCTCGTCTTGGGTGCAGACCCCGACCGGGCAGGTGTTGGAATGGCACTGGCGCACCATCAGGCAGCCGACCGCGATCAGCGACGCGGTGCCGATGCCGAACTCCTCCGCGCCTAGCATGGCGGCGATGGCCACGTCGCGCCCGGTACGGATCAAACCATCCGTACGCAGACGAACACGATGGCGCAGCCCATTCAGCGTCAGCACCTGATGCGCTTCGGCAAGCCCGATCTCCCACGGGCAGCCCGCCTGCTTGATGGAGGATTGTGGCGAGGCGCCGGTGCCTCCGACGTTGCCGGAGACCAGGATGGTGTCCGCCTTGGCCTTGGCCACACCCGCCGCCACCGCGCCGATGCCGGACATGGACACCAGTTTCACCGTCACCTTGGCGTCGGGGTTGATCTGCTTGAGGTCGTAGATGAGCTGCGACAGGTCCTCGATAGAGTAGATGTCGTGGTGTGGAGGCGGCGAGATCAGGCTGACGCCCGGCGTGGAATGGCGCATCCGGGCGATGAACTCGGTGACCTTGAAGCCCGGCAGCTGGCCGCCCTCCCCCGGCTTGGCGCCCTGGGCGACCTTGATCTCGATTTCGCGGCACTGGTTCAGATATTCGGCGGTGACGCCGAAGCGGCCCGAGGCGATCTGCTTGACCGCACTGTTGGCGTTGTCGCCGTTGGCGCGGGGGCGGTAGCGCTCCGGGTCCTCGCCGCCCTCCCCCGAGACCGAGCGCGCGCCGATCCGGTTCATGGCGATGTTGAGCGTGCCGTGGGCCTCCGGCGACAGGGCGCCGAGCGACATGCCCGGCGTGACGAAGCGCTTGCGCAGCCCGTTGACGCTCTCCACCGCCTCGATCGGCTTGGGCGCCAGGTCGGAACGCCAGGCCAGCAGGTCGCGCAGCGACACCGGCCGCGCCTCGCGCACCATCTTGGAATAGGCCTTGAAGCTCTTGTAGTCGCCGGTGTTGCAGGCGTGCTGGAGCCTGTGGATCAGCGCCGCCTCATAGGCGTGGTTCTCGCCGGACGCGCGTACCTTGTAGAAGCCGCCCATGGGGATCGCCGCGCGGGCAGGCGTCCAGGCCACAGCGCGCTCCTCCACCATGCGCGCCTCCAGCCCCGCCAGCCCCATGCCGGAGATGCGTGAGGTCATGCCGGGGAAGAACTCCGCCACCAGCGCCCGGCTCAGCCCCACCGCCTCGAACTCGTAGGCGCCGCGGTAGGAGGAGATGACCGAGATACCCTTCTTGGCGAGGATCTTAAGCAGCCCCGCCTCGATGGCCTTCTTGTAGTTCAACACCACGTCGCGCAGGCTGAGGCCCCGGTAAAGCCCGCGCTCCAGCCGGTCCTGCAGGCTCTCCTGCGCCAGGTAGGCGTTCACCGCGGTGGCGCCGACGCCCACCATCACGGCGAACTGGTGGCTGTCCACCACGCCCGCGGAGCGCACGATGATGGAGACGTAGGCGCGCAGGCCCTCGTCGACCAGCCGCGCATGGACCCCGCCGGTGGCCAAGATCATGGGCAGGGGGATGCGCTCGGCGTCGTTGGCCTCGTCGGTCAGCACGATCTGGGCGGCGCCGCCGCGGATGGCGTGCACCGCCTCGGTGCGGATGCGGTCAAGCGCGGCGCGGAGCGCATCGCCGCGTCGGGACTCGGGCGCGGGAACCGGCATGGTGCAGTCTATCAACGCCACCCGGCTCTCGCCGAACTGGGCCAGCATGCGCTCGTACATGCCCGTGGTCAGGACCGGGCTGGACAGCACGAACACCTCGGTCTGGCCCTCGTCCTGGGCCAAGATGTTGCCGAGGTTCTTGAAGCGCGTCTTCAGGCTCATCGTCCCGCCTTCCCGGAGCGGGTCGATGGGCGGGTTGGTGACCTGGGCGAAGTTCTGGCGGAAATAATCCGACAGCGGACGGATACGCGAGGACACCACCGCCAGCGGACTGTCGTCGCCCATGGAGCCGATGGCCTCCTTGCCGTCCGTCGCCATGGGATCGAGGATCATCTCGATCTGCTCCAGCGTCATCCCGGCGGCGGCTTGGCGGCGGGAGAGCGCCTCGCCCTCGAAGCGTCGCGGCTCCGGTCCGGGGCCGATCCGCGCCTCCAGCTCGACCATGTTCTCCAGCCAGCGGGTGTAGGGATGGCTGGCGGCGAGCGCGTCGATCATCTCCCGGTCCGGATACAGACGCCCGGCCTGCATATCGACCGCCACCATGCCGCCCGGCGGCACGTGCAGGCGGCGCAGCACCCGCTCGTCGGCTATGCCGGCCATGCCTGCTTCCGACCCCGCGATCAGCAGGCCGTCGACCGTCTCGGTCAGGCGCAGCGGGCGCAGGCCGTTCCTGTCCTTGCCCGCCAGCACCCAGCGGCCGTCGGTGGCGCAGATGGCGGCCGGACCGTCCCAAGGCTCCATCACCGCGTTGCAGTAGGCGTAGAGCGCCCGGTGCTCGGGCGCCATCAGCCCGTCCTGGTTGGACCATGCCTGTGGCATCAGCAGCGCCTTGACCATGGGCGCGGGGCGGCCGGCGCGCACCAGCATCTCGAACACGTTGTCGAGCGCAGCGGAATCCGAGCCGCCGGGCCGCACCACGGGCTTGACGATGTCGCCGTGCTCGCCGAAAGCGTCGGCCGCCATGCGGATCTCATGGCTCTTCATCCAGTTGGTGTTGCCGCGCACGGTGTTGATCTCGCCGTTGTGGGCGAGCATGCGCAGCGGCTGGGCGAGGCGCCATTCCGGGAAGGTGTTAGTGGAATAGCGGGCGTGGAAGATGGCCACCGCCGCCTCGAAGCGAGGGTCGCGCAAGTCAGGATAGAAGGCGTCCACGTCGCCGCAGCGGAACATGCCCTTGTAGATTAGGCTCTTGGCCGACAGCGAACAGATGTAGAAACCCTGTAGATGCGCCTGCTGCACCCGCTGTTCGATGCGACGGCGGCAGAGATACAGCGCCCGCTCCAGCTGCTCGCCGTCCATGTCATCGGGCGCGGCGAGCATGATCTGCTCGATCTCGGGACGCACGGCGGCGGCCCGCTCGCCGAGCACCGCGCTGTCGATGGGCGCCTGGCGCCAGCCGTAGATATAGAAGCCGAAGCGCAGCACCTCGGCCTCAACGATCGTGCGCGCCAGCTCTTGCGCCGCGAGGTCTGTGCGCGGCAGGAAGATCATGCCCACCGCGATCGGGCCGGGGCGCAGGGTGTGGCCGATGCGGGTGACCTGCTCGGCGAAGAAGGCCTGGGGCACGCTGACCATCACGCCCGCGCCGTCGCCGGTCTTGCCGTCCGCGTCCACCGCGCCGCGGTGCCAGACGGCCTTCAGCGCGGCGATGGCCAGCTCCACCACCTCGCGCCGCGGCTTGCCGTCGATGGCGCAGACGAAGCCCGTGCCGCAGGCGTCGCGCTCCGACGCCAGGTCGTAGGCGTGGCCGGAGATCAGCCGCTCGCGGTTGGCGAGGTAGGTTTCGACTTCACCCCTCCCCCTTGGTAGGGGCGGGGCAGGGATAGGGGTGCAGCGCCGCCGGTCGGAGATCGGAGCGCCTTCCAAGATAGCCTCTTGCGGCAGGTCGCAGCGCTGCACCCCCACCCAATCCTCCCCCATCGAGGGGGAGGGCTCATCTTGTGGCTCCCTCATGCCGCCACCTCTTCCATCTCGCGCGGCAGGCCGGCGAGGCTGCGCAGGCGCTTGTCGATGGCGAGGGCTGCGTCCTGGCCGTCTCGCACGGCCCAGACCACCAGCGAGGCGCCGCGCACGACGTCGCCGCCGGCGAACACGCCGGGCAGGCTGGTCATCTTCTCCTCGTCAACCCGGATGGTCCCGGCCGGCGTCACCCGCAGCGCCGGCGCGCCGAACAGGGTCGGCAGGTCTTCGGCGTCGAAGCCCAGCGCCTCGATCACGAGCTGGGCGGGCACGTCGAACTCCGCGCCCGCGACCTCCTCCACGGAGCGGCGGCCGCTCATGTCCGGGGCGCTGAGACGCATGCGGATGGCGCGCACGTGGTCCACCGCATCGGCGTCGCCGTGCAGCGCCTTGGGGGCGGCCAGCCACTCAAAGCGCACGCCCTCCTCCTCGGCGTTGAGGACCTCGCGGGCCGAACCCGGCATGTTGGCGCGGTCGCGGCGATAGAGGCAGGTGACCGAGCGCGCCCCCTGACGCACGGCGGTCCGCACGCAGTCCATGGTGGTGTCGCCGCCGCCGATCACCACCACGTCGCGACCCTTGGCGTCCAGCGCCCCGCTGCGGAAGTCCGGCACGTCGTCGCCGAAGCTCAGGCGGTTGGAGGCGATCAGGTAGTCGAGCGCGCGCACCACCGCCTGAGACCCGACGCCAGGGCCGCTCAACCGACGCGCCTTGTAGACGCCGGTGGCGATGAACACCGCGTCGTGGCGCACGCGAAGCTCTTCGAGCGAGGCGTCGCGGCCCACCTCGAAATCCGGCACCAGCGTCACCCCGCTGTCGGCCAGCCGCTGGGTGCGCCGCATGACGGCGGGCTTCTCCAGCTTGAACCCCGGGATGCCGTAGGTGAGCAGGCCGCCCGGCCGGTCGTAGCGGTCGTAGATGACCACCTGGTAGCCGAAGCGCCTCAGCCAGTCGGCCGCCGCGATCCCCGCCGGCCCGGCGCCGATGATCCCCACCGATTGGGTCTTCTCCTCGGGCGGGCGGATCGGCTCGATCCAGCCTTCGGCCCAGGCGGTGTCGTTGATGTAGCGCTCCACCGCACCGATGGTGACGCCGGTCCAGCCCGACTGCTCCAGCACGCAGGCGCCCTCGCACAGGCGATCCTGGGGGCAGATGCGGCCGCAGATCTCCGGAAGCGCGCTGGTGGCGTCCGACAGCGCCCAGGCCTCCTGCATCCGCCCTTCGGCGGCGAGCTTCAGCCAGTCGGGGATGTTGTTGTGCAGCGGACAGCCGGTCTGGCAGAACGGCACCCCGCACTGGGAGCAGCGCGACGCCTGGTTTCCGTTCTGCGCAGGGTTGAAGCCGGTGTAGACCTCCTCGAAATCGTGCGCGCGCTCGACGACCGTCCGCTTGTTCGGAGCGGCGGCGGGCAGGCTGACGAACTCCGACATGCGTTGGGTCATGATGGCCTCGCGCGGGTGACAGGCAGGTGCAGGGAATTCGGACAGATAGGGGAAATTTTTCCCGATAAAAGCGGTTTCGCCAGCCGGGCGGGCATGGAATGCCGTCCGTCGCCAATGACGAGGTGAACATGCGTCGGCGACCAGCCAGGGAGGCCTTGTGACAGAGGCGACAGGCGGCTGGCGCGAACAGCCGAGGACACGATGGCGCGACGGCCTCGTCGACCAGGACGTGCGCGCGCTCGCCGAGGAGACGCCGGTGGCCATCGTCTATGACGCGGCGAGCTATGCGGTGATGATGGCCACGCCCTGCGACCTGGAGGACTTCGCGCTCGGCCTCAGCCTGACCGAAGGGGTGATCGCCTCCCCCGAAGAGATCGAGGCGGTGGAGGTCGCGCCGGGCGAGCTGGGGATCGAGGCGCGGGTCTGGCTGAAGCCCGGCCGCAGGCAGGCGCTGGCGG
>CAXTUT010000080.1:0-8876 GCA_964247465.1 uncultured Caulobacteraceae bacterium
ACCCCGCTCCGTTCGCCGTCGCGGCCTTGGACGTAAGCCTCCCTGGCGCCGACAGCGCCTGCGCGCCCCTGGCGCCCTGGCGCGCGGCCGAATCGTTCGAGGCGGCGGCGGCCCTGGAGCCCATCTCGTGAGCGCAAACGGCGGGTTCACCGCCCAGAGCTGGCGCACGGTCCAGACCTTCTCCGGGCGGGTGGCGACCGCCGAGGACGTGGAGCGCGACGCCGCGGTGTTCGCGCTCGGCGACACCGTCGACGCCACCGTGTTCGAGGAGCCGCTTCCCCAGCCGGTGATCTGGAACGACGAAGACGCCGACGAGGTGTTCGCCGCCCTGATCGTGCAGGCCGAAAGCCACCACACCAAACGCGGCGAGGAGCTGCAGGTGTTGGGCCTGCTCCTGCCCGACGGCCGCACCGCCGTCGCCTTCACCGAGGACGTGGAGGAGGTCGGCGCCGACAACGCGGACTGGCTCGACCTGCTGGACGCCGACGTCGCGCCCCACGACGAGGAGGACGCCCGATGACGCGCGGTCCGGACTTCAGCCAGATACCGTACGACGCCGATCCCCACGGCCCGAGCGTCCCCGCGCAGGCCGGGACTTCGCCGGGGCTCTCGGCGGAAGGGTGGAACACGCCCGAAGGGATATGGGTGAAGCCCGCCTATGGCCCAGGCGACGTCGAGGGCCTGGACTTCCTCCAGGGCTATCCGGGCCTAGCGCCGTTCGTACGCGGACCGTACCCGACCATGTACGCCACCAATCCCTGGACCATCCGCCAGTACGCCGGCTTCTCCACCGCCGAGGAGTCCAACGCCTTCTACCGTCGTAATCTCGCGGCCGGACAGAAGGGGCTGTCCATCGCCTTCGACCTCGCCACCCACCGCGGCTACGACAGCGACAACCCGCGCGTGGCCGGCGACGTCGGCATGGCCGGCGTGGCGGTGGACAGCATCTACGACATGCGCACCCTGTTCAGCGGTATTCCGCTCGACCAGATGAGCGTGTCGATGACCATGAACGGCGCGGTGCTGCCGGTCCTGGCGCTCTACATCGCCGCGGCGGAAGAACAGGGCGTCCCCCACGCCAAGCTCACCGGCACGATCCAGAACGACGTGCTGAAGGAGTTCATGGTCCGGAACACCTACATCTATCCGCCCGCGCCATCCATGCGGATCATCGCCGACATCTTCGCCTACACCGCGAAGGAGACCCCGAAGTTCAACTCGATCTCCATCAGCGGCTACCACATGCAGGAGGCCGGCGCCTCGGCCGACCTGGAGCTGGCCTATACGCTGGCCGACGGGATCGAGTATGTGCGCGCGGGCGTGGCGGCCGGCATGGCGGTCGACGCCTTTGCGCCGCGCCTGTCTTTCTTCTGGGCTATCGGCATGAACTACTTCATGGAGGTGGCCAAGATGCGCGCGGCGCGCCTGCTCTGGGCGCGGCTGATGCGGCAGTTCGATCCCCGCGACGACCGCTCGCTGTCGCTTCGCACCCACTGCCAGACCTCGGGCTGGTCGCTGGCGGCGCAGGACGTGTTCAACAACGTCACCCGCACCTGCGTGGAGGCGATGGCGGCGGCAGGCGGCCAGACCCAGTCGCTGCACACCAACAGCCTGGACGAGGCGCTGGCGCTTCCCACCGACTTCTCCGCCCGGATCGCCCGCAACACCCAGCTCTTCCTGCAGACCGAGTCCGGGCTGACGCGCACCATCGATCCCTGGGGCGGCTCCTACTACGTGGAGCGGCTGACCTACGAGCTCGCCGCCCGCGCGCTTGAGCACATCGCCGAGGTCGAGGCGCTGGGCGGCATGGCGAAGGCGATCGAGGCGGGCGTGCCGAAGCTGCGCATCGAAGAGGTGGCGGCGCGCACCCAGGCGCGGATCGACAGCGGCCGCCAGAGCGTGGTCGGCGTCAACCGCTACAAGCCTGAGACGGAGGAAGTCATCCCCATGCTCAAGGTCGACAACTCCGCCGTCCGCGCCCGCCAGATCGACAAGCTGCAGCGCCTGCGCGCAGAGCGGGACGGGGCGGAGGTAGCGCGCAGGCTCGACGCGCTCACCCGCGGCGCGGCGGGAAACGCCAACCTGCTGGAGCTGTCGGTGGAGGCCGCGCGCGCCAAGGCGACGGTCGGCGAGATCAGCGATGCGCTGGAGACGGTGTTCAACCGCCACAAGGCGCAGGTGCGCGCCATCCAGGGCGTCTACCTGCGCGAGGCGGGCGCGGACGACCACACCATCAACCGGGCGCGCGCCATGGTCGAAGCCTTCCGCCAGGCCGACGGCGGCGCGCCGCGCATCCTGATCGCCAAGATGGGCCAGGACGGCCACGACCGCGGCCAGAAGGTGGTGGCCAGCGCCTTCTCCGACCTGGGCTTCCAGGTGGAGATCGGGCCGCTGTTCCAGACTCCGGCGGAGACGGCGGAAGCCGCGATCGCGGCGGGCGTGCATGCGGTCGGCGCCTCATCGCTCGCGGCGGGTCACTTGACCCTGGTGCCTGAGCTGAAGGCCGAACTCGCCAGGGCGGGACGCGGCGACATCATGGTCGTGGTCGGCGGCGTCATTCCGCCGTCGGACTTCCAGGCGCTGCTCGACGCCGGCGCGGCGGCCATCTTCCCGCCCGGCACGGTGATCGCCGAGGCTGCGGTCAAGCTGCTGGAACAGCTGAACACAAGGCTCGGCTACAGCCAGCAGGCGGCGTGATCACGCCCGACGATGAAGATGCTCGCTCTTTGGGCAAGCTGTCGGCGAAGCCGACTGAGAGGGCTCCAGCTTGGAAATGGCGACGCAGCCCCCTCCGCCAGCTGCGCTTGATCCCCTCCTCCAGAGGGGGAGGACCGAAGGTTAAGCCACCTTCACGCGCAGGGCCGATTCCGGCAGGTCGGTCCCGAACGCCCGCTGGTAGAACTCCGCCACGGTCGGCCGTTCCAGCTCATCGCACTTGTTCAGGAACGTCAGGCGGAACGCCAGGCCGATGTCGCCGAAGATGGTGGCGTTCTGGGCCCAGGTGATGACGGTGCGCGGGCTCATCACCGTGGAGATGTCGCCGTTCATGAAGGCGTTGCGGGTCATGTCGGCGACGCGCACCATGGCGTTGATGGTGCGCTTGCCCTCCGCGGTGTCGTAGCCCGGCGACTTGGCCAGCACGATGGCGACCTCCGCGTCCTGCGCCAGGTAGTTCAGCGTGGTGACGATGGACCAGCGGTCCATCTGGCCCTGGTTGATCTGCTGGGTGCCGTGATAGAGGCCCGTCGTGTCGCCGAGGCCGATGGTGTTGGTGGTGGCGAACAGGCGGAAGAAGGGGTTGGGCCGGATCACCCGGTTCTGGTCCAGCAGGGTCAGCCGTCCCTGCGCCTCCAGCACACGCTGGATCACGAACATCACGTCGGGCCGGCCGGCGTCGTATTCGTCGAAAACCAATGCAATCGGCCGCTGGATCGCCCAAGGCAGCATGCCCTCGCGAAACTCTGTGACCTGCTGGCCCTCCTTCAGGACGATGGCGTCCTTGCCGACCAAGTCGATGCGGGAGACGTGGGCGTCCAGGTTCACCCGCACCAGCGGCCAGTTCAGCCGCGCGGCCACCTGCTCGATGTGGGTCGACTTGCCGGTGCCGTGATAGCCCTGCACCATCACCCGCCGGTCGTGGGCGAAGCCGGCGCAGATTGCGAGCGTGGTCTGGGGATCGAAGCGATAGCTGGAGTCCAGCTCGGGCACGTGCTGGTCGCGGGTGGAGAAGGCGGGGACCTGCATGTCGCTGTCGACGTCGAAGGTCTCGCGCACACCGACCCTGCGGTCGGGGGCTGCGGCTACGAGGGTGTCGTCCAAGGTGAGGTCTAGGGCCATATCGCGGTCTGTCTAAGCGAGCCGGGCGGCTGAGGAAAGACGGTGTTCGGGCGGGGGAGCGTCAGACCAGCTTGGCGGCCTTCAGGGTCTTATAAGCCCGCAGCACCCGGCCGAGTTTCTGCTCGGTCGAACGATCGCCGCCGTTGGAGTCCGGGTGGAAGCGTTTGACCAGCTCCAGGTAGCGCACGCGCACAGCGGCGGTGTCCGCCGTCTCGTCCAGGTCGAGCTCCTCCATGGCGCGGCGCTCCAGCTTGCCGAGGTGGCGTACGGGCTTGACCGGGCTCGCCTCCGGCGCCGCCCCGAACACGCCGAGCGGATCGGCGTAGGCGCCGGCGCCCTTGCCGGCCGCGCCGCCTCCCATCTTCGCGGCGAAGGAGGCGGCTTCGCGCGACATGCGCGAGGCGCGAAACTCCCACGTCGGGCGTTCGCCGGTGAGGCGGGCGGCCTGCGCCTTGGCCACCTCGCCCTCGCTCATGCCGGCGAAGAAGTCCCAGTTCTTGTTGTATTCCGCCGCGTGCGCCTGACAGAACCAGTAGTGCTCGTTCATCATCTCGCGCGACTTGGGCGCGCGCGCCGAGCCGGCCACCCGGCAGCCCGGCCACTCGCACGGCTTCTCGCCCGGCTTCAGGGCGTGCACGTCCTTGTGTCGCGTATCCTCGTCCGCCTTCGGGGGGCGCACGCGCATATCCACGAACTTCGGGCGGTATTGAAAGTCGCCACTCATGGGCGGAGTATGCGGGCGAAGTTTTCCCGATCAAGCATTGACGGAGCGGATATGGCGCGCATGGCCGAAGCGATGGCGGAAAAGCTGCAGGCCGCCTTCGCGCCCGAGCGGCTGGAGGTCCTGGACGACAGCGACAAGCACGCCGGCCATTCCGGCGCACGCGCAGGCGGCGAGAGCCACTTCACCGTCAAGATCACCGCCGAAGGCTTCCGTGGCCTTGGCCGCCTGCAGCGCCAGCGCCAGGTCTACGCCACGCTGAAGGAGGAGCTGGCCGGGCCCGTCCACGCCCTGTCCGTCCAGGCGAGCGCGCCGGGCGAGGCCTAGCTCTCATTTCGCGACCGGCGCCGCGGTCTGGAGGCTGCGCGCCAGCCCTTGGAAGTCCGCGGGCCAAGGCGCCTCCACGCGCCGCTCGCCCCCGTCGGGGTGAGGGAACTGCAGGGCGGCGGCGTGCAGCATGAGGCGCGGGACCGGCCGGCCGCCGGTCGCCAGCGCGCCGCCGTAACGCACATCGCCCAGGATCGGGCAGCCGGCCGAGGCCATGTGCACGCGAAGCTGGTGCATGCGCCCCGTCTGCGGCTCCAGCTCGACCAGCGCTGCGCCCTCCCCCCGCGCCAGCACGCGGTAGTGCGTCAGCGCCGCCTGCGCGTCGGGATGGTCGGGATCACAGACCCGGATGTAGGCCTCGCGGCCGACCTCCTCGCGGCGCAGCGGCGCGTCGATGGCGCCCTGGGCCTCCGGCAGCCTCCCGCCCACCAGCGCCACGTAGGTCTTGGCGAAGCGGCGCGCCATCATGGCCTTGCCGAGGAAGGCCGCCGCCGGCTTGGTCCTGGCGGTCAGGATCACGCCGGAGGTGTCGCGGTCCAGCCGGTGGATCAGGCGCGGCCGCGCGTGGCCGGGCCGGGCGAAGGCCCAGAGCAGCTCGTCCAGGGTGTTCACCCCCGCCCGGCCGCCTTGGCTGGACAGGCCAGGCGGCTTGTCCAGCACCAGGATCGCGGCGTCCTCGTAGATGATCCGGGAGCGCACGAAGGCGATCTCCGCTTCGGTGAGCCGGACGGGGAGCGGGGGCTTCGAGACGGCCCCTCTGCGAGGAGCCTCCTCAGCATGACGAAGGTTTGTGCGATCGCCACCCTTCGTCATCCTGAGGAGCCTCCGTCAGGAGGCGTCTCGAAGGACGCACGGCCTTCGCCGCCGCGGTCGCGCCGCAGCTCCGCCCAGCGCTCCAGCCGGGCCTTGATCTTGGCCTCCGCACCCTCGCCCCTGGGCGTGTAGAAGGCCCGCCGCCCCATGCCTTCCGGAAAATAGTCCTGGCCGGAAAAGCCGTCCGGCATGTCGGGATCGTAGGCGTAGCCTTCACCGTAGCCTAGGCTGCGCATCAGGGCGGTCGGCGCGTTGCGGATGTGGGCCGGCGGCATGAGCGAGCCGGTCTCGCGCGCCGCCTTGCGGGCCGCGTCGAGCGCCTTGTAGACGGCGTTGGACTTGGGCGCGGCCGCCAGGTGCACCACCGTCTGCGCCAGCCCGATCTCGCCCTCCGGCGAGCCCAGGAAGTCGTAGGCCTCCTTGGCGGCGACGGCGATGAGCAGGCTGAGCGGGTCGGCCTCGCCCACGTCCTCCATGGCGGCCCGCACCAGCCGACGGGCGATGAACAGCGGCTCTTCGCCCCCCTCCAGCATACGTGCGAGCCAGTAGAGCGCCGCGTCGGGATCGGAGCCGCGGATGGATTTGTGCAGGGCGGAGATGAGGTTGTAGTGCTCTTCCCGGTCCTTGTCGTAGGCGGGCCTGCGGCGCTGGAGCACGCCGGCGAGCGCGCCCGGGTCGAGCGGCTCGCCCGCAGGCATGGCGAAAAGCGTCTCGGCCAGGGTAAGCACGTATCGGCCGTCGCCGTCGGCCATGGCGAGCAGCGCCTCGCGCGCCGCGGGCGTCACCGGCAGGACGCGCCCCTCGTGCGCCTCGGCCCGGGCGAGCAGGGTCTGCAGCGCCCCATCGTCCAGGCGCCTTAGCACGTAGACCTGGCAGCGTGAGAGCAGCGAACCGTTCAGCTCGAAAGACGGGTTCTCGGTCGTGGCGCCGACCAGGGTGACCACGCCCTCCTCCACATAGGGCAGGAAGCCGTCCTGCTGGGCGCGGTTGAAGCGGTGGATCTCGTCGACGAACAGCAGGGTGGACTGTCCGGCGGACCGGCGGCCGCGCGCGGTCTCGAACGCCTTCTTCAGGTCCGCGACGCCGGAGAACACCGCCGACAGCTGCTGGAACTGATAGCCGGCGGTATCCGCCAGCAGCCGCGCCAGGGTCGTCTTGCCCACGCCCGGCGGTCCCCACAGGATCATGGACGACAGCCTGTGGGCGGCGGTCATCAGGCCGATGGGTCCACCCGGTCCGAGCAGATGGTCCTGGCCCACGACATCCTGCAGGCTTTGCGGCCTCAGCCGGTCGGCCAGCGGTCGCAGCGCGCGCGGCGTCAATCCTGCGGCTTCAAAAAGGTCGGCCATCGGCGCAGATTATCGGCGCTGCAGCCTTGGGAACAGGCCCAAGGCGCGGGCGGGGGCCGGGACATGGCTGACGAGGCGACGAAGTATGCAGGCGTAGCGCCCTATCTGATGGTGGATGACGGGGCCGGCGCGATCGCCTTCTACAAGCGGGCCTTCGGCGCGACGGAGCGGGACCGCTATGAGTACGAAGGCAAGATCGGCCATGTGGGCCTGACCATCAACGGCTGCGACGTCATGCTGTCCGACGAGTACCCGGCCCATGCCGACGTGGTGGGCACGCTGTCTCCCAAGTCGCTGGGCGGCACCACGATGACGATCAACCTCACGCTGGACGACGTCGACGCCTGGTACGACCGCGCCATCGCCGCGGGCGCGACCTCGCTGCGGCCGCCCAAGGACGAATTCTACGGCCGTCAGGCCAAGCTGCGCGATCCGTTCGGCCACGTCTGGGGGCTGACGGGACCTTCAAAGGGCGGCTGACGCCCTTAGAACTCGGCGGTGATCTGCTGGTCGCCGCGCTGGACGGTGACGCGCCACCGGCCGAGGTTGGACGCCAGGGCGGCGGCGAGGCCCGCGGTGCTGTCGATCGGGCGGCCGTTCACCTCACGCACGATGTCGCCGGCCTGAAAGCCGGCCTGCGCCGCGATGCCCTGCCCGGCCTGGACCACCAGCACGCCGCGCAGGAAGGGGTCGAGACCGTACTGCACCGCGGTGGCGGGCGAGAGGTTCACCGCCGTGGCGCCCTGCAGCGGGGAGCGGGCGGTCAGGGTCCGCTCGTCTCGCGGCGGGTCTGCGGCCGGGGTGGAGACCACCAGCCGCTCGACCCGGGTCGCGCCGCCGCGCACCACCTGTGCGGCGAGCGCCTCGCCTGGACGGTGAGTGGAGGCGATGTAGTTGATGGACGCCTGGTCGTTCACGGGCTGGCCGTCCAGCGCCAGGATCAGGTCGCCGACCGCGATGCCCGCGCGCGACGCGGGGGAGCCGGGATAGACCTCGGCCACCAGCACGCCTTCGGGCCGGGCGCGGCCCAGGCTGCGCGCCACGTCGGCGGTGACCGGGCTCGCCCGCACGCCGAGCCAGGGGCGCTGGGAGGTGTGGGCGCCGCTGGCCGCGGACTCCACCACGCGCCGCACCAGCGCCGCGGGGATGGCGAAGCCGACGCCGCTGGAGGAGCCCGAGCGGCTGATGATGGAGGTGTTCAGCCCCACCAGGTTGCCGTCCATGTCCACCAGCGGCCCGCCGGAGTTGCCCGGATTGATGGCCGCGTCGGTCTGCAGGTAGAAGCCGCTGTCGGACACGCCCACATCGGTGCGCGCCAGCCCTGAGATGATGCCGTTGGTCACCGTCTGGCCGACGCCGAAGGGGTCTCCGATGGCCAGAACCAGGTCGCCGACCTGGGTGTCGCCGCGGGTCTCGAACGGCAGTACGGGCAGCCGCTCGCCGGCGACGTCGATCTTGAGCACGGCGAGGTCGGACTGGGGGTCGGCGAGCAGGATGCGGGCGGGGAACTCGCGCCGGTCGGCCAGCACCACGCGCAGCTGCTGGCCGCCTTCGATGACGTGGTTGTTGGTCACGATGATCCCGTCGGCGCGCACGATCACCCCTGAGCCGAGCGAGCCCTCCACCCGCTCGCGCGGCACCGACTGGCCGCCGAACAGCGCCCAGAACGGATCGACCTGGGCGCGCACGGTGTGGGTGGAGTAGACGTTCACCACCGCCGGCGCCGCGCGCCTGACGACGGGCGCAAACGACATCTTCAGCGTGGCGACGTCGCTCGGCGGCGCGCGATTGGCCGGCGCCAGCGGCAGGTCGGGCGCAGGCTGCGCGAC
>CAXTUT010000081.1:0-8872 GCA_964247465.1 uncultured Caulobacteraceae bacterium
GCTTCGGCCGGCGGCGCGTCGTCTTCGGAGATGATGCGCCGGATGGAGGCCAGGATCTCCTCCATCGTCGGTTCCTGGGCGTTGGTGTCGGACATGGGCGACCCGTGCGGGCTGATGGGAGCGACTCGGAGCCTATGACGCCCACGCCGTTCCTGCAAATGGGCTGGCGGTGCGAACGGGAAACAGGCGCGACCGAAATACGCTCTGGACCGTGGGAGACGGTTGCGGACCGCCGCCCGGTCAGCCTCTTATGGCGGCCTCTTCAAGGAGGCTTCGATCCATGCCCTCGCCGCGCACCGTCGCCCTGTCAGCCGGCCTCGGCGCCGCCGTGCTGGCGTCCGCCACCCTGGCGCCTGTCGTCGCCTCAGCCGCCAAGCTCGACCTGGCGGCCAAGCGGACCGCGGTGGCGCAGGCGATCAGCGACTGCCGCAAGGTGAGCGACAAGGACGCGCGGCTCGACTGCTACGACAAGGCCGCCGACGCCTTCGAGCAGGCGCAGGTGAAGGGGCAGGTGGTGGTGGTCGACCGCGAGCAGGTGCGCCAGGTGAAGCAGCAGGCCTTCGGCTTCAACCTGCCGTCGCTCAACCTGTTCGCCCGCGGCCCCAAGGAGGAGGCGGTGGACAACGTCAGCGTCAAGCTCGCCTCCGCCCACCCGGACGCCCATGGCAAGTGGGTCATGGTGACCGAGGATGGCGCGGTCTGGCTGCAGAGCGACGACAACGAACTCTTCAATCCGCCGCGCGCGGGCTCGACCCTTGCGATCCGCCGCGCCTCGCTCGGCAGCTTCTTCTGCAAGGTCGACGGCCAGTCGTCGATCCGCTGCGCGCGCAGCCAGTAGCGCTCGTCGCTTCAGGCGCAGCTCGGGACTAGCGCGCGCGGGCCGGGATTGGGCTAGAAGGCGGCGCGACGGGCTGCGGCCGGCAGGATGGTATCGGGAATGGCCTACGGTTCTGCCGGGGATCGGGTGCTGGTCACGGGCGCGTCGGGCTTCGTGGGCTCCGCGGTCGCGCGGGCGCTGCGCGAGCGCGGTCTCGGCGTCAGCTGTCTGGTGCGCCGCTCCAGCCCGCGGACCAACCTGACCGGACTGGACGTGACGCTCGTGGAGGGCGACCTGCGCGACGCCGCATCCATGGCCGCGGCCATGGCCGGCCAGCGCTTCCTCTTCCACGTGGCCGCCGACTATCGCCTGTGGGCGCGCGACCCGGAAGAGATCGTGCGCAACAACCTGGAGGGGACGCGCACCGTCATGCAGGCGGCGCAGGCCGCGGGCGTGGAGCGGATCGTCTACACCTCCAGCGTCGCCACCCTGAGCCTGAAGCACGGCCCTTCCGACGAGACCCGCCCGCTGGAGCCCGAGCACGCCATCGGCGCCTACAAGCGCAGCAAGGTCGTGGCCGAACGCGAGGTGGAGCGCATGATCGCCGAACAGGGCCTGCCGGCCGTGATCGTGAACCCCTCCACCCCCATCGGCCCGCGCGACGTGAAGCCGACGCCGACCGGCCGGATCATCGTCGAGGCGGCGTCGGGCAGGATGCCGGCCTTCGTCGAGACGGGGCTGAACCTGGTGCACGTCGACGACGTGGCGCGCGGCCACATGCTGGCCTTCGACAAGGGTCGCGTCGGCGAGCGCTACGTGCTGGGCGGCCAGGACGCCAGCTTGCGCGAGATGCTGGGCGTCATCGCCGAACTGGTCGGGCGAAAGGCGCCAAGCGTCGCCTTGCCGCTCGCCCCGCTGTTCCCGCTGGCCTACGCGGCCGAAGCGGTCGCCAAGCTGACGGGCAAGGAGCCGTTCCTGACCGCCGACGCCCTGCGGATGTCGCGCCACGAGATGTTCTTCTCCTCGGCCAAGGCGCAAGCGGAGCTGGGCTATCGCGCCCGACCCTATCGCGACGCGCTCGAAGACGCGGTGACCTGGTTCAAGACCCAAGGCTACATCTCGTGAGCGCCGCTTCGCTCGCAGCCCTGGCGCTCGCCGTCGTCGGGCTGGCCATATGGCTCTACCTGCTGCTCGGGCGCGGGCTATTCTGGCTGGCCCGTGAGCGCGACGACCGCGGCGAGCCGGGCGAACCTGCCGCTTGGCCGGCGGTGACCGCCGTGGTGCCGGCGCGCAACGAGGCGGATGTGATCGCCCGCTCCATCGGCGGGCTGTTGGCCCAGGACTACCCAGGCGCCTTCCGCGTCGTTCTGGTGGACGATCAGAGCGAGGACGGCACCGCCGACCTCGCGCGGGCCCTGCCCGGCGCCGGTCGGCTGGAAGTGCTGTCGGGCGCCCCGCTGCCGTCCGGCTGGGTCGGCAAGATGTGGGCGGTGAGCCAGGGCGTCGCCCACGCCTCCCGCACAGCCCCGGACTACCTGCTGCTGACCGACGCCGACATCGGCCATGACCCTGAGGTGCTGCGCCGGCTCGTGGCGCGGGCGGAGGCGGGACGGCTGGCGCTCGTGTCGCTGATGGTGCGCCTTCATTGCCAGACCCTTGCGGAGCGACTGCTCATTCCCGCCTTCGTCTTCTTCTTCGACATGCTGTTTCCGTTCGGCTGGGTGAACGATCCCAGGCGCAAGCTGGCGGCCGGGGCCGGCGGCTGCATGCTGGTGCGCCGCTCGGCGCTGGAGGCGGCGGGCGGCGTCGGCGCGATCCGGGACGCCATCATCGACGACTGCGCCCTGGCGGCGCGGCTGAAGCGCCAGGGACCGATCTGGCTCGGGCTCACGCTGCGGGCTTGGAGCCTGCGGCCGTACGCAGGGTTCGCAGAGGTGGCGCGCATGGTGTCGCGCTCCGCCTACGCCCAGCTCCGCTACTCGCCCTGGGTCCTGGCGGGAACGCTTGTCGGCATGGCGCTGACCTATCTGGCGCCCGCGGTCCTGGCGCTCAGCCTGCACGGCTGGGCGGCGGCGCTTGGCGCGCTGACCTGGCTGCTGATGGCGGTGAGCTTCCAGCCCATACTGCGGCTGTACCGCCTCTCGCCGGCCTGGGGGCTGGCCATGCCGCTGATCGGAGCGCTCTACACCGCGTTTACGGTGCAGTCGGCGGTGCAGGTGTGGAGCGGTCGGGGCGGCCTTTGGAAAGGCCGCGTGCAGGCCCAGGTCGGGCTCGCGGAGGCGGAGCGATGAGCTCTGCGGCCCTGACCGCCCGTCCGTCCGACCTTGCCTCGGGCAAGGGCCACACCGACGAGAACTTCCCCGTCGCCTCGGTGCTGGTGGCGCCGCGACACCGGCCGCCGATCCTGGCCTTCTATCGCTTCGCGCGCACCGCCGACGACGTGGCCGACAACCCGCACGCCTGCGCCGATGACAAGCTCGCCCTGCTGGAGGCCATGCGCGCCACCCTGGCCGGCGAGCGCGACGACAATCCCGAGGCGCTCGCCTTGCGCCGGGTCCAGGATGAGCGCGGCCTGAGCGCCCGTCACGGCCTGGACCTGCTGGAGGCCTTCCGGCGCGACGTGACCAAGCGGCGCTACGCCGACTGGGCGGAGCTGATGGACTACTGCCGCTACTCCGCCGCGCCCGTCGGCCGCTTCGTGCTGGACGTGCATGGCGAGAGCCGCGCCAGCTGGCCCGCCAACGACGCGCTTTGCAGCGCGCTGCAGGTGATCAACCACCTGCAGGATTGCGCCAAGGACTACCGCGAACTCGACCGGGTCTACATCCCGCTGGACCACCTGACGGCCGCCGGGACGCCGGTGCAGGCGCTGGGCGAAGCGGTGGCCTCGCCCGCCTTGAAGTCGGTGATCGCCGATCTGGCCGGCCGCACCCAGGTGCTGCTCGGCCAGTCCCGTCCCTTCGCGGGCATGATCGTGGACGGGCGCCTGCGGCTGGAGGTGGCGGTGATCCAGCGTCTGGCCGAGGACCTGAACCGGCGGCTGCGCGTGCGCGATCCGCTCAGCGAGCGGGTGCATCACTCCAAGGCCGAGGCCGCAGCCCTGGCCCTCGGCGCAGCGCTCGCCCTGCCCTTCCGCCGTCGCGCCGCGCGATGAGCGCTAGCCTTTCGGGCGCGTCGACGCTCGCAGACGCCTCGAGCGCTGAGGCCACCGGCGCGTCCGGCAGCTCGTTCTACGCCGGCATGCGCGTGCTGCCGAAGCCGCAGCGCCAAGCCATGTACGCGGTCTATGGCTTCTGCCGCATCGTGGACGACATCGCCGACGACCTGCGAGGCGAACGCGCCTTGCGCCGCGGCGAGCTGGACGCCTGGCGCCTAGACCTCGCCCGCCTTTACGGCGGTGGCGACGGTGGGCGCGCCGCCTTCCTGGCTCCGGCGGTGCGCCGCTTCGACCTGCGCCACGCCGACTTCCTGGCGGTGATCGACGGCATGCAGATGGACGTGGACGCCGACATCTGCGCGCCGAGCGCCGCGATGCTGGATCTCTACATGGACCGGGTGGCGAGCGCGGTGGGCCGGCTGTCGGTACGCGTGTTCGGCATGGACGAGCGGCCCGGGCTGGAGCTGGCGCATCACCTCGGCCGCGCCCTGCAGCTGACCAACATCTTGCGCGACTTCGACGAGGACGCCGCCATCGGCCGGCTCTACGTGCCGCGCGAAGCGCTGGACCGCGCGGGCATCGGCGGCGGCGATCCCCAATCTGTGGTCCGCGATGGGCGCATCGATCTCGCTGCGCGCGAGCTGCTGGCTGCGGCGCGTGACCACTACGCCTGCGCCGACCGCGTGCTCGCCGCCCGCCCGCGCGGCCGTCTGCTGGCCCCGCGGCTGATGTCGGCGGTCTACGCGCGCACCTTGGACCGCACCGCCGCCGCCGGCTGGGCGCCACCCCGCACCCGTGTGAAGCTCGGTAGGCCCGAGATGCTCTGGCAGGTGCTGCGAACGGTGTGCAGTTGAGCCCCAAGCGCGCTGTCCCCGCCAGGACGGGCGCCGTGGGGACCGTCCACGTCGTCGGCGCCGGCCTTGCGGGGCTGTCCGCCGCGGTGCGTCTGGCGCAAGCCGGCGCCAAGGTGGAGGTGTCCGAGGCCGCCGCCCAGGCGGGTGGCCGCTGTCGCTCCTATTTCGATCCCCAGCTCGGGCTGACCCTCGACAACGGCAACCATCTCGTCCTGTCGGGCAATACGGCCGTGCACGGCTATCTCGCCGCGATCGGGGCCGAGGATCGGCTGGCCGGGCCGGACCACGCCGCCTCTCCCTGGATCGACGTTCGCACGGGCGAGCGTTGGACGCTCCGACCCAACGAAGGACGGCTGCCCTGGTGGGTGTTCTCACGGCGCCGCCGCGTTCCGGGCACCGGGCCTGCGGATTACCTCTCCCTGCTGCCCCTGGCCTGGCCTCAGAAAGGCAAGAGCGTCGCTCAGGCTCTGTCGTGCCGCGGCGTCCTGTGGGATCGCCTGCTCGATCCTTTCCTGCTCGCGACGCTGAACACGGACGCGCGGGAAGGCTCCGCCGATCTCGCCGGCGCCATTTTTCGCGGCACGCTTGCGAAGGGCGGCCGCGCCTGTCGCTTCCGGGTGGCCGAACCGACCCTGTCGGCCGCCTTCGTGGACCCGGCCTTGGAGACGCTGGACCGGCTGGGCGCGCCCCTGCGGCTCGGACGCAGGCTCCGGCGGGTCGAGCTGGAGGGCGGGCGCGCCGTCGGGCTCGCCTTCTCGGACGGGGAGGTGGCGCTCAGCCCCCACGACCGGCTGCTGCTCGCCGTGCCGCCCTGGGTCGCCGCAGACCTGCTGCCGGGGCTGAGCACGCCCAACGAGCATCGCGCCATCGTCAACGCCCACTTTCGCGTGACGCCGCCAGCGAAAGCCGAGCCGCTGATCGGCGTGATCGGCGGGACGGTGGAGTGGGTGTTCGCCTTCCCCGACCGCATCTCCGTCACCGTCAGCGGCGCCGATCGGCTGGTGAGCATGGATCGTCAGGCCCTGGCGGAACTCCTGTGGCGCGAAGTGAGTCTCATTCACGGCCTGGGGCAGGAGCTTCCGCCCTGGCAAGTCGTGAAGGAAAAGCGCGCCACCTTCGCCGCCACCCCCGAGCAGGACGCTCGCCGTCCGCACGCCCAGACCCGCTGGGAAAACGTGCTGTTGGCGGGCGATTGGACAGCGACCGGGCTTCCGGCGACGATTGAGGGCGCAGTGCGTTCTGGGAGCCACGCCGCAGACTTGGCGTTCACGCGTTCAAACGTGTAGGTCAACCCTTCGGGGATACAACGGATTATGTTCGATTCGATTTTGGACGAGGCGCGCCTGATCGGCGAGGTTTCGATCCGCGACCTGGACGGGAGTGTGCGTAAGGCCGCCGACGCTCTCGTGCGCCTGCAGAAACCCGACGGCCACTTCGTCTTCGAACTCGAAGCCGACGCGACGATCCCGTCGGAGTATATTCTGCTGCGCCACTATCTGGGCGAGCCGGACGATCGGGAGCTGGAGCGCAAGATCGCGGTCTATCTTCGCCGGATGCAGGGGGCGCACGGCGGCTGGCCCCTGTATCACGGTGGCGCGTTCAACGTTTCGGCCAGCGTGAAAGCCTATTTCGCCCTGAAGATGATCGGCGACGACATCGAGGCGGCGCACATGACGCGTGCGCGCGAGGCGATCCTGATAGCCGGCGGCGCGGCCGCCACCAACGTCTTCACCCGGATCCAGCTTGCCCTCTATGGCGAAATCGCCTGGGTGGAGATCCCCAACATGCCGGCGGAGCTGATCCTGGCGCCACGCTGGTTCCCCATCCACCTGTCCAAGATGAGCTACTGGGCGCGCACGGTCATCGTGCCGCTGCTGGTGCTGATGAACCTGCGGCCGCGGGCGCGCAATCCGCGCGGCGTGGGCGTGCGCGAGCTGTTCAAGCCCACGGTCAAGGCGCTGCGCGTCTCCAACGTGCCCAATCCCAAGCTGGCCTGGACCCTCGGCTTCAACGCTCTGGACGGCGTGCTCAAGCTCACAGAGGGCCTTTGGCCCAAGCGGCTGCGCCGGCGCGCCATCGACGCCTGCATCGCCTGGGTGGTGGAGCGTCTGAACGGCGAAGACGGGCTGGGCGCCATCTATCCGGCCATGGCCAACAGCGTGATGATGTTCGACGCCATGGGTTATGCGGAAGACCACCCCCACCGTACGCTCGCCCGCACGTCGGTGGAGAAGCTGCTCGTCATCAAGGACGAGGAGGCCTATTGCCAGCCCTGCGTCAGCCCGATCTGGGACACGGCGCTGGCCGCTCACGCCCTGATGGAAGCGGGCGAGCCGACAGCTGGCGGGCGGGTGGAGCGCGCCTTGAGCTGGCTGCGCGACCGCCAGGTGCTGGACGTGAAGGGCGACTGGGCCGAGACCAAGCCCGACGTGCGCCCGGGGGGCTGGGCCTTCCAGTACAACAACGACCACTATCCCGACCTGGACGACACCGCCGCGGTGGTGCTGGCCATGGACCGCGCCCGCTCGCAGTTCGGCGTCTTGGGCAACGACGAGGCCATCGCACGGGGCGAGGAGTGGGTTGCAGGGCTGCAGAGCAAGGACGGCGGGTTCGCAGCCTTCGACGCGGACAACACCTACGCTTATCTTAACAACATCCCCTTCGCCGATCATGGCGCCCTGCTTGATCCGCCGACGGTGGATGTGGCGGCGCGCTGCGTGGGCATGCTCGCCCAGCTCGGCGAGCCGTTGGACAGCGCCCGCATGGTCGCCGCGGTCCAGTACCTGCGCGATGAGCAGGAGGAGGACGGCAGCTTCTGGGGCCGCTGGGGCGTCAACTACATCTATGGCACCTGGTCGGCGCTGGTGGCGCTGAACAAGGCGGGGCTTGAACCCTCTGATCCCTTGATGCTGAAGGCCGTCGACTGGCTCCTGAAGATCCAGAACGCGGACGGCGGCTGGGGCGAGAGCTGCAACAGCTACAAGCTCGACTACAAGGGCTACGAATCTGCGCCCTCCACCTCCTCCCAGACGGCCTGGGCTCTGCTGGCGCTTATGTCCGCCGGCGAGGCGGATCACCCGGCGGTGGCGCGTGGGGTCCGCTGGCTGCAGGCCGGCCAGGGCGAGGACGGGCTGTGGCCGGAAGAGGTCTTCACCGGCGGCGGCTTCCCGCGCGTCTTCTACCTGCGCTACCACGGCTACAGGAAGTTCTTCCCGCTGTGGGCGCTGGCCCGGTACCGCAACCTGATGCGCAGCAACTCACGGGTTGTCGAGTTCGGAATGTGACGCGTCGCCTTCAGACTGCGGTCTGCGAGAGCGCCTTGGATCGACCTCGGACAAACAGTCTACCAGCAGACTGACCGTCACCGGGCCGCTGACCTGCCCGATATACCCTGAAAATCCGCGTACGCTTAAATGCGCTCGGCGTCCACGTCCCGCCTATCGGCTGGCCACCTTCAGCGTGTCCGCGGCGAAATAGGTGTCGATGGCCTGGGCCACCCCGTCCATCAGCCGGCGCCGGTCGCCGGCGTCGGCCAGGCGGCGTTCGTCGGAGACGTTGGTGATAAAACCCATCTCCAGCAGCACCGCGGGCACGTCCGGCGCCAGCAGCACCATGAAGCCGGCGTCCCGGTGGCTGCGGCGGAGCAGCGGCGCCTTGTCGGCGATGCGCTCAAGCAGGGTCTCGGCGAACTCTGAGGAGCGGTTGCGGGTCTCGCGCTGGGTCAGGTCGAGCAGGATGCGGTTCACCTGCGCGTCGGAGCCCGGCAGGATGGGCGAAATCCAGTTGGCCTTCTCCAGCACCTGGCTGGCCGCGCGCGAGGCGCCCTGCTCGGACAGAGTGTAGACGGTGGCGCCGCGCAGCTCAGGGCTGGAGCCGCTGTCGGCGTGCAGCGAGATGAAGAGGTCGGCGTTGGCGCGGCGTGCGACACGGACACGATCCTGCAGCCCGACGTAGACGTCGCTGTCGCGGGTCAGCACCACCTTGTAGCGGCCCTCGCGCTCCAGGCGGTCGCGCAGGGCCCGGGCGGCGGCTAGGGTCAAATCC
>CAXTUT010000082.1:0-8742 GCA_964247465.1 uncultured Caulobacteraceae bacterium
GAGATTGAGGTCGAGCAGGAAGTGCTGGCCGAAGCGCTTGTCGGCGGTCAGGCCGTGCGCCGCCAGCCCCTCGCGGAGCGGCGGCAGGTCCGCCAGGCTCACCCGCTCACCCCAGCGCCGCCGTCGACCGCTCCCGCTCCGCGGCGATGTGGGAGGCGGCGCGGAGCGCGGCGATCAGGCTGTCGGGCCGCGCCAGGCCGCGCCCGGCGATGTCGTAGCCCACGCCATGATCGGGCGAGGTGCGCACGATGGGCAGGCCCAGCGTGATATTGACCCCGCCCCAGAAGTCGATCGTCTTCACCGGGATCAGCGCCTGGTCGTGGTACAGGCAGATCACCGCATCGTAGCGGGCGCGGGCGTCGGCGTGGAACAGGGTGTCGGCGGGGGAGGCGTCGCTGCAGGCGATGCCTATGGCGCGCAGCCTGGCCGCCGCCGGATTGACGATCTCGATCTCCTCGCGCCCGAGCGCGCCGCCTTCGCCCGCGTGCGGGTTCAGCGCGGCGAGCGCCAGGCGCGGGTAGGGGATGCCGAAATCGCGCGTCAGCGCGGAGGCGGCGATGCGCCCGGTCTCCACGATCTTGTCGACGCTGAGCGAGGCGATCGACTCGGCCAGGGAGGCGTGGATGGTGACCAGCACGGTGCGAAGGCCGCCCGCCGTCAGCATCATCGTCGGCCCGCGCACGCCGGGAAAGGCCGCGCCGGCCGTCAGTTCGGCCAGGAACTCGGTATGGCCCGGAAACTTGAAGCCGGCCTCGTACAGCGGCTTCTTGGCGATCGGCGCGGTGACCAGGCCGCACACCGCGCCCGACAGGCTGAGCCCCACACCCGTCTCGATCCAGCGCAGGATGCTGGCGGCGTAGCGGGGCGAGGGCTTGGCCGCGACGACGGGGTTGAGCAGGGGCAGGTCCAGCACGGGCAGGGCGTCGGCGAACACCTCCGGCGCCTCGTCCGGCGCGCCGACCCGGCGCACCCCCGCCGCGCCCGCGCCGGGAAATGCGGCCACGAGGGACTCGTAGTCGCCCACCACGACGAAGCTTGGCCCGGTGCGGCGCAGCGCCGTCCAGGCCTTGACGACGATCTCCGGCCCGATCCCCGCCGGGTCCCCCAGGCTGAGCGCCAGGGGACGCGGCTTGGCCGGCGACAGCTTCACCGGGTTTCGATTTCCGCCGAGCTCTTGAGATCGCGCAGATAGCGGCGCGCGAACATGGACAGCTGCTCGCCGCGCAGGCGGTCGGTGATGTCGGTACGGGTCACGCCGTCCACGCCGGCCGCATGGCGGGCGCACACCGCGATGATGTGCAGGCCCACCTCGGTGCGGATGGGCGCGCTGATCTCCCCGACCTTCAAGGCGTCCACCGCCTCGCGGAAGGCGGGGCGCAGCTGGTTCACCGCCGTCTCGCCCAGATCGGCGGCGAGCACGCCCGGCGTCTTGTCGGCCTGCGTTTCAAGCGAGCTGCAGCCGCCAGCGTGGCTGCGCAGATGCGTCAGCTTGGTCTGGGCCGAGGCGAGCTGAAGCGGCGTCGCATCCGGGCGCAGGCTGACGGCGACCTGCTTCAGCTCGACCACCTGGTCGCTGGCGCCGGCCTTCTTCTGGCGCAGCAGCACGATGTAGACGCCGTCGGGGGTGACGATGGGCTGGGACAGGTCGCCGGGCTTCATCTGCTCGACCACGGTGCGCAGCTCCGGCTTCAGCGCGCTGTCGACCACCCAGCCGGCGTCGCCGCCGTTGGCGGCGGTGGGCAGGGCGGAGAACTGGCGCGCGACCGAGCCGAAAGGCGCGCCGTTCTGCATCTGCAGCACCAGCTGGTGGGCGCCCTCTTCGGCCGCCTGCTGGCCGCCGACGTGGCTGGCGTCCAGGAAGATCTCGGCCATGTTGTACTGGGGCTTCAGGGAGGCGGCGTTGGCCTGGGCCACCGCGCTGTCCAGCTGCGTGTCGCCGATCACCACCGCGTCGTGGAAGCGGGCGCTGATGTAGTGGTTCCAGCTCATCTGCGCCTTGATCTGGTTGCGCAGGGTGGCCGGGTCCACGCCGTCGCTCTGGAGGCTGGCCAGCATCTGGTCGCGGGTGACGCCGGACTGCTTGGCGATCTCGGCCAGGTTGGCGTTGAGCTCGTCGTCCTCCGGCTCGAGGTGCAGGTCCTTCTGCTTCTTCTCGATGGTCTTGACCTCCTGCATCTCCAGGTGCTCGTCGACCAGCCCGCGCAGGGCCTCCTGCTCGATCTGGGGAATGTTGTCCTGGGTCGGCTGCACGCCGGTGGTGGCGACCAGCAGGCGCATGCGCTGGCGCAGGTCGTAGGAGGAGATGGGGTCGTCGTTGACCAGCGCCGCGACGCTTTCGCTGAGGTGCGGCTTGGGCGGCGGCGCAGCGGTGATGGCCTCGGGCGCGGCCGCGGGGCCGCCTAGGTTGATGTGGTCGCCGAAACCCTGGGCCGAGGCGGAGCCGCAAGCCCACAGCGCCAGGCCGACGCCGATCAGGCCGAAGGTCGGGAGACTACGCGAGACACTCATGGGGCCGGTCCTCAGGTTCGCCCTTATCAGCGCGACCCACGGCTGCTCGTCGGTGCGAGCGGCGACGTCCCCCCCAGGGTCGTCAGGCTGATGCGGAAGGTGATGTTGTTCGATGTGCCGATCACGTTGGAGAACGTCTCGTCGTGCGTGTATATGACATCCACCCTCACGCACTCGTTGTCGTATATCAGACCGACCTGGGCGACAGGGAACAGGTTCTGCTGCAAATCCCGTGACACATTAGCGCTTATCCCCCAATGGCGGGTCACGAAGGCGTAGCCGCTGATCGAAGCGTCCTCCGTCTTCTGGATGACGGTCTGACCAAGCGGCAGATTGGCCAGGTTCTCGCCCGTTTCGCTGACGGAGGCCGTTCCTGCCCCCACTTGGGCGGTTCCGGACTCGTTGAGGTCGTAACGCACGGTGGCGGAAAAGCGCGAGTTGGAGTAGCCGACACCCGCCTCTTCGCGCTCGACCGCATAGGTGTTCCGGTCAAGCCTGGAGCGGGTGAACAGAGTGACGCCCGGATAGGGCTGGGCGCTCCCCGCCACGATCCAGTCCGAGGAGGTCTGTTCCAATCCGGACAAAGCGCTGAACTGAGGGTCCTGTTGAGCGCGGAAGGTTCGCCCGACCAGCAGAGTGGCGTTCTGGCCGGAGCCGTAGGTCACGCTGGCGCGACCGCCCACGTTCAGCCTCTGGCCGCCCTCCAGCAGATCGAAACCGGAAAAGCGGTCGATGGAGAACAGGTTGGTCTCGTCATATTCAAACGAGGCGCTGTCCTCATTGGGAATGTTCGGATCAACTTTGTAGACGGGTGACAAGTCGACTTGGGCCAGCGGCTCCAGCACCAGGCTCGCGGACCCTATTGGCTTGATGAAAGGCCAGCTGAGGTTCACGCCCGCGGTGCCGGAGATGCGGCCGACCGAGCTTTTGCCCGCCGCTTGGTAGATGCCGATGCCCTGTGTCGTCGGGTTGGCGTAGGAAACGGCGCCGGCCGGCGCGGCGCCGGCGTAGCCTTCAAAGACGACGGGGTTGGTGATGGAGTAGCCGTCCGCGCGCCCATACACGAAGGGATCGATGCGGATGCCGTTGTCCAAGGTGAAGCTGGTGCGCCAGTCGCCGCCGACGCTGGCGCGGCGGCTGTCGGTGTAGCTCAGGGCGGACAGGACGCGCGCCTGAGCTTGGTTGGCCAACTGCTGAGGGTTGGCGAATGGGTTGCCGCCTGTTGCGTTGGTGTTGAAGAGCTGAGGCCCTTCCGCGATCACGCCCGTCGGATCGAAGACGGAAATGACCCGGTCGCTGCGGGTGAGCGCCACGGCGCTGGCCTGGAAGCGGAGCTGGCCGCCGAGCAGGGGGTTGGGCGCGTCGTAGCGAGCCTCGACGAGGGGGCCTACGATCGGGAACGACCGGCTGCTCTCGTAGATGCCCTCCGGACCGCTCACCGGCAGGCCGTTGACGGTGATGGTCTGGGTGCCGAAGGCGCGCAGGCTCTGGAAGTCCAGCGCCGACAGCGACAGGTATGAGTTGGTGTCCGCCTTGACGGTGTAGAGCTGGCTGATCAGCCGGTCGGTATCGGCCGGGAAGGGGCCGCGGTCGGTGTAGACGTCGTGGATGCCGTAACGGGCGAAGATGGTGGGATCGGTCACGCGCTCCGCACCGAAGCCCCAGACCCAGTTCTTGTCGGGCGTGACGTCGAACAGCCCTCGCGCCAGGATGTAGCTGCGCGAGGTGTCGTTGTCGAAGAACTGGTGGTTGTTGAACTCCTCCGAATAGGTGTAGCCGGCGCGCACGTCGATCTCGCCGGAGTAGAAGCGCTCGGTCAGGCGCAGGTTGAGGAACGGGTTCACGCGCGAGCTGATCTGGGGCGCCACGATCAGGTCGGTCGAAGGATTGATCGCCAGCAGGTAGGGCGCGTCGATCGAGGCGCCGCGACGACGGGAATACTCGATCTTGGGGGTCAGGAAGCCGGAGCGGCGGGGCGCGCTGGGATCGGGGTGCCAGAACACCGGCGCGTAGAAAACCGGCACGCCCAGCACGCGGATCACCGCGTTGCGGTAGTAGATGACGTGGTGCGCGCGGTCCTCGGTGATGCGGGTGGCGGTGATCGACCAGGCCGGCGGGACGGGCCTGCCGTCCTGGGCGCAGAGGTTGCAGGCGGTGTAGACCGCGTTGTTGAGCTGGTTGACCTCGTCGCTGCGCCGCACCGCCAGACCGGCCGCCAGGGTGGTGTTGCCCACCTCGCGGGCGGCGAAGCCCAGCGCCACGGCGGCGCGGAACTGGTCGTCCAGCGTGACGTCGTCGCCGTAGATCGTGGAGCCGTCCGGGTTGACGATCACCGCATGGCCGTAGGCGTGCGTGACGCCGGTGACGGTGTTGTAGACCAGCTTGTCGGCGCGCAGCGTGCGGCCCTGGTAGCGCGCCTGCACGTGGCCGCTCGCCGTGACCAGGCTGTTCGGCTGGTCTTGCGCCACGGTGTCGGCCTGGAGCAGCAGGTCGCGCGGCCCCAGTCCGTCGTCAGGCAGGGGGGCGGCGGGCGCACGCGAGCGCAGGTTCGCCGCCTGGGCCAGGGCTGCGGCGTGGCAGGCCAGGGAGGCGGCGCCCGCCAGGAGCAGGGTGCGCCCGGTGGCCCGCATCCACCGCCGCGCGGGCGTCAGGCCGTCGACGGCCAGGCTGCGCAGGGCGCCTTGGCGCATGATTGTGATGACCCCTGCGACTGGCCTGAGGCCGGACGGTGAAGCTTCCTCCGATGGCCCGAACGCCCCGTCAACCGTCTTCAGTGTAACAAAGCAGGGTGAAGCCGCCGAGCAACGCTATCAGCGGCGGAGCCCAGGCGGCGAGCACGGCCGGGATCACCTCCGCCTTGCCGAGCGCGCCGCAAAACTGGTTGAAAAAGAACAGGATGAAGCCAAGCCCTATGCCCGATCCGGCGAAGCCGGCGAGGCCTCCGAGCCTCAGCAGGCGCAGTGAAAACGCCGCAGCCAGCACCGACATGCCCGCGAACATGACCGGCATGGCGAGCAGGGTGTCGAGCTGCAGCCGGTAGAGGTTGGCGGAGAAGCCGGCGCGCTCGGTGCGCGCGATGATGAACGGCAGGCTCCAGAACGGCGCGTCCTGGGCGGACGCGAAGTGCTGCAGCGCGGTGCGCTCGTTCAGAGTGGAGGCGATGGTGATGGCGGGGATGTTCAGCGCCTGACCGCCCGGTCCGGCCTCGCGCACGCCGGTCAGCAGCCAGCGTCGACGCTGCAGCACCGCCGAGGCGGCCTCGATCCGGCGGGCGAAGCGCGTCGCGCCTGCAGGGTCCACATTGTAGACGAACAGGGTCACGTTCCTGAGCCTGACCCCGGAACCGGCCTGCGAGTTGGCGCGGATGATGATGCGGGTGTGCCGGTCGCTCTGGCGCAGCCAGAGGGCCTTGTCGGTCGTCTCGCCAGGAACCGCGGTCAGACTGGTGTAGACCTGCTCGTAGACGGCGTCCGTCGCCGAGGCGAGCGGGTTCAGCACCAGCACGGTCACGATCCCCACCGCCACCGCCGCAGCCGCCGCCGGGAAGATGAACCGCCAGGCGGAGACGCCGGCGGCGCGCAGGGCGACCAGCTCGCTTCGCCGGTTGAGGTTCACGTAAGCCGCAAGCACCCCGAACAGGAAGGCGAACGGGAACAGCTGGATCAGCTTGGCGGGCGCGCCGAGCAGGGTGAGCTGGGCGATGTCGCCAAGCGAGACCTCGTGGAAGCGGTTGGTGCCGACCGTGCGCGAGAGCTCGACGAAATCGATCAGCAGCACGATGGACGCCAACACGCCCAAGGCGCCGAACACGCTGGTCAGCGTGCGGGTCAGCACATAGATCTCGATGCGCGTCAGCTTGAAGCCGCGCCGCCGCATGCCGGGGCCGCGATCGTGAGCCCTGTCCGGCCGCAGGAAGCCGGACAGCCGTCGCCGCAGCGGGCCGAGCGGGCGTGGAAGGCGAAGGGGCGGGTTCAGCGTCATGGATTCGGACCGGACCCAGCCTCTACACGCCATGGCGGCCTGCGCCAAATCCCGCCTTAGCGCCCTCGGCAAGCCACGACTTTTGGCTTAAGCCGGACTTCAACACGCCGCAGGATAGCCATGGACATCGAGTTCGCCACTTCCGCTCCCACCGCCGACGGCCACACAGCGCTCGCCTTCATCGCTTTCGAGGATGCGCTGGACGCCGCGGGCGAGGCGGCGGACGCCGTGTCGAGCGGCGCGGCCGGTCGGGCGATCGGACAGGGCCGCTTCAAGGCCGCCAAGGGCCAGTCGCTGGAGCTGCGCGCTGCAGGCGCGGCCGGCTGGGTGCTGCTGGTCGGGGCCGGATCTTCGACGGACGCGAGCGCCGCGCATGTGGAGCAGGCCGCGGCGGCCGCTTACGCGGCCGTGAAGACCAGCGGCGCCTCGACGCTGATCGTGGACGCCGCCAACCTCTCCGCCGAACAGGCGGCGCAGGCGGCCTTCGGCATGCATCTCGCCGCTTACCGCTTCGACCGGTATCGCACCACCCTTAAGCCTGAGCAGAAGCCCTCGGTCGGCGCCGTGCGGATCGTGACGCCGCAGGCGGACGCTGCGAGGGCGGCGTTCGAGCCGTTGAGCGCCCTGGCCGACGGCGTCCGGTTTACCCGCGACCTGGTTTCCGAGCCTGCCAACGTGCTTTACCCGGAAGAGTTCGCGCGGCGCGTGAAGGCGCTGGAGCCGATGGGGCTTCAGGTCGAGGTGCTCGGCGAGGCCGAGATGGCCAAGCTCGGCATGGGCAGCCTGCTGTGCGTGGGCCTCGGCAGCCGGCGCGAGAGCCAGCTGGCCGTGATCCAATGGCGCGGCTCGGACGACCCGCAAGCCCAGCCGATCGCGTTCGTCGGCAAGGGCGTGTGCTTCGACACCGGCGGCATCTCCATCAAGCCGGCCGACGGCATGGAGGACATGAAGTGGGACATGGGTGGCGCGGGCACGGTCGCCGGCCTCATGCACGCGCTCGCCGGGCGCAAGGCCAAGGTCAACGCCATCGGCATCCTCGGCTTGGTCGAGAACATGCCCGACGGCAATGCGACGCGACCGGGCGACGTGGTCACCTCCATGTCGGGCCAGACCATAGAGGTTATCAACACCGATGCGGAGGGCCGGCTCGTGCTGGCCGATGCGCTCTGGTACTGCCAGGATCGCTTCAAGCCCAAGTTCATGATCGATCTGGCGACGCTCACCGGCGCGATCATCATCGCGCTCGGCCACGACTACGCCGGCATGTTCTCCAACGACGACGAGCTGTCGCAGGCGCTGCTGGCTGCGTCCGCCTCCACCGGCGAAGGGCTGTGGCGCATGCCCATGCCCGCCCAATACGAGAAGCAGTTCGACAGCATGATCGCGGACATGAAGAACGTCGGCGGCCGGCCCGGCGGCTCGATCACCGCCGCGCTGATCCTGCAGAAGTTCGTCAACGGCACGCCCTGGGCGCACCTGGACATCGCCTCGGTCGCCTGGAAGAAGCCATCCACCAACCCGACCATCCCCGACGGGGCGAGCGGCTTTGGCGTGCGATTGCTGAACCAGCTCGTCGTTGACCGCTACGAGGACTGACAGGGCGTCGTCATGGCGTGCGAGGTCTGGTTCTACCAGCTGGAGCAGACCCGTCTCGACCACGCCTTGCCCGACCTTTTGGAGAAGACGCTGGCGCGGGGATGGCGGGCGCTGGTCCGATGCGCCGGCGCGGATCGGCTGGAGCACCTGGACGGGTGGCTCTGGAGCTATCGGGACGAGAGCTTCCTGCCGCACGGAACCGTGGATGCGCCGGACGCGGAGCGACAGCCCGTGCTGCTGACCACCGCCGCGCAGAACGTCAACGCGGCGCAGGTCGTGTTTCTGCTGGATGGGGCGGAGCCGCCTGCACTGGACGGGCTGGAGCGGTGCGTGGTTCTATTCGACGGGCGCGACGACGCGGCGACCGCCGCCGCGCGCACGCTCTGGCGCGAGGTCAAGGCGGCGGAGCATCCGGCCTCCTACTGGCGGCAATCGGAGGGCGGGGGATGGCGCAAACAGGCTTGATCCGGGTCGCCGGCTTGCTGTCGATCTCGGCGGTTTGCGCAGCGTTGTGCGGATGCGCGGGGTCGTTGGCTGACGAAAGCGCGCAGGCGGGACACTTGCCGCCGCTGCGCGTGGTCCCAGGCTCGCTGCTGTTGCCCGCGGCCGGCCCGTCGCGCCCCGTCCTGCGCGACCCCGGCGGCCGGGGCGCCCCCC
>CAXTUT010000083.1:0-8647 GCA_964247465.1 uncultured Caulobacteraceae bacterium
TCGCGCCGTTGGCGAGCGGGCCGTAGACGATGTAGCTGTGGCCGGTCACCCAGCCCACGTCGGCGGTGCACCAGAACACCTCGCCCTCACGGTAGTCGAACACCGTCTGGTGGGTGTAGGCGGCCCAGAACAGATAGCCGCCGGTGGTGTGCAGCACGCCCTTGGGCTTTCCCGTCGATCCCGACGTGTAGAGGATGAACAGCGGGTCTTCCGCTCCCATCGGCTCGGGCGCGCAGTCGGCTGACACGTGGGCCGCCTCGGCCTCGTAGGCGAAGTCGCGGCCCTTGGTCATGGCCACGGCCTCGCCCCTGCGGCGCACGACCAGCACCGTCTGCACGCCGCTCGCCTGCTCCAGCGCCTGGTCGACGGTGGCCTTCAGGGCGAAGCGCTTGCCGCCGCGCACGCCCTCGTCGGCGGTGACCACCACCGTGGAGCCGCAGTCGGCGATACGGTTGGCCAGGCTCTCCGCCGAGAAGCCCCCGAACACCACCGAGTGCACCGCCCCGATGCGCGCGCAGGCCAGCATGGCGTAGGCGGCTTGCGGGATCATCGGCATGTAGATCGTGACCCGGTCGCCCTTCTCGACGCCGCGCGCTTTCAGCACGTTGGCGAAGCGGCAGACCTCCTCGTGCAGCTCGCGGTAGCTGACGGTGCGGCTGTCGCCCGGCTCGTCGCCCTCCCAGATCAGCGCGGCTTGGTCCGCGCGGGTGGCGAGATGCCGGTCGACGCAGTTGGCGCAGGCGTTCAGCACCCCGTCCTCGAACCAGCGGATGTGCAGGTCGGCCGCGTCGAAGGAGATGTCGCTGACCTTGGTGAACGGCCTGATCCAGTCGAGCCGCTTGGCCGCCTCGCCGAAGAAGCCGTCCGGATCGGCCGCGGCGCGCTCGCGTGCAGCGGCATAAGCCTCGGTGTCGGTCATCGTGGCGTTTCCTCTTGTCGTTACGCCTAGCTAGGCGTCCAGGGCCGCGATCCGCAAGCGGACGGTTCAAGCCCCGGCCGCGCTCTCCCGGTTGAGGCGGCGCGCGGGCTCGTGTACCCGTCGCGGGACGCGGCGGCATGGTACGCACGCACCGCTTTCAGGACGCCACACACGCCATGACCGCCGTAGACCTCGCCGCGCCCGCCTACGCCATGTCCAGCTTCGACCATGACGACCTGCTGTCGTGTGCGCGCGGCGAGATGTTCGGCCCCGGCAACGCCCAGCTGCCTTCGCCGCCCATGCTGATGATGGACCGGATCGTGGAGATCACCGCCGACGGCGGCAAGTACGGCAAGGGCTGGATCCGGGCCGAGCTCGATGTCCATCCCGACCTCTGGTTCTTCGGCTGCCACTTCCACGAGGACCCGGTGATGCCGGGGAGCCTCGGCGTGGACGCCATGTGGCAGCTGGTCGGCTTCTTCCTCGGCTGGTCCGGCAAGCCGGGGCGTGGGCGGGCTCTCGGCTCCGGCGAGGTGAAGTTCCGCGGCCAGGTGACGCCGGACGTGCAGAAGGTGACCTACTGCATCGACATGAAGCGGGTGATCGACCGCAAGCTGATCATGGGCCTGGGCGATGCGGTGATGCTGGCTGACGGCAAGCCGATCTACACGGCGGAGGATCTGCGCGTCGGCCTGTTCGACGCCAAGGGCCTCGTATAAGAGGCGGCCGAAGCCGGGAAGGACCTATGCGCCGCGTCGCGGTCACGGGAATGGGCGTCGTCTCCTCCATCGGGGCGGACGCTGAGGAGGTGGCGCAGTCGCTGCGCGAGGCGCGTTCGGGCGTGGTCGCCGCGCCGGAGTATGCCGAGCTCGGCTTCCGCTGCCAGGTGCATGCGCCGCCGAAGGTCAAAGGCGACGACTGGGAGGCGTTGATCGACCGGCGCGCGGCGCGCTTCCTCAGCCCCGGGCTCGGCTACGCCCACATCGCCATGGAGCAGGCCATCGCCGATGCGGGGCTCGCTCCCGCCGAGGTGCAGCACGAGAAGACCGGCCTGATCGTGGGCGCCGGCGGCCCCTCCACCCGCACCATCGTGGCGGCCGCGCAGACCACCCGCGCCAAGGGGCCAAAGCGCGTGGGACCGTTCGCGGTGCCCAAGGCCATGTGCTCGGGGCCGTCGGCGGTGCTCTCGACCTGGTTCAAGACGCGGGGCGTGAACTATTCCATCGCCTCGGCCTGCGCGACCTCGACCCACTGCATCGGCGCCGGCTACGAGCAGATCGCCATGGGCAAGCAGGACATCATCTTCGCCGGCGGCTGCGAGGAGCTGGACTGGACGCTGTCGGTGCTGTTCGACGCCATGGGCGCCATGACCAGCGATTTCAACGCGACGCCTTCGATCGCCTCGCGGGCCTATGACGCCCGGCGCGACGGCTTCGTCATCGCCGGCGGCGCGGGCGTTGTGGTGCTGGAGGCGCTGGACCGGGCGATCGCGCGAGGAGCGACCATCTATGGCGAAGTGGTGGGCTACGCCGCCAACGCCGACGCCCACGACATGGTCGCGCCGTCGGGCGAGGGTGCGGTCCGCTGCATGCGGCTGGCGCTGGAAGGGGTGGAGGGTCCGGTCGACTACCTGAACCCGCACGGCACCAGCACCCAGATCGGCGACGCCAAGGAGATGGAGGCGGTGCGCAAGGTGTTCGGCGAGCGCGTCCCGCTGATCTCCTCGACCAAGTCGCTGACCGGCCACAGCCTGGGCGCCGCCGGCGCGCAGGAGGCGATCTACTGCCTGCTGATGATGCGGGACGGCTTCGTGGCCGAGAGCGCCCATATCGAGGAGCTGGACGAGGCCTTCGCCGACCTGCCCATCGTGCGCGAGCGCCGCGACGGCGTGCGTCTGGACACGGTCATGTCCAACAGCTTCGGTTTCGGCGGCACGAACGGGTGCCTGGTGATGCAGCGCTACGAGGGTTGAAGGCCAGCACTCGTCCCACCCACGACAGGTGATGAGCGAAGGATCGTGGCGATCACCCAGGCTCGACCCCGCACCAGCCGGGCAGATAGCGCGCGTCGCTGCTGCGAGCGAGCTGCAGCGCCTTGACCAGGGCGGCGGCGAAGTCCGTCTCGACCACATCCTCGTCGACCCGTCGGCGCAGGAAGTCGGCCCAGATGAATTCCGAGAACGGCTTGTCGGTCTTGGCGAACCCGCCCGAGCGGCGGAGCTGGCCGGCAAGGCTGCGGTAGGGGTCGTCGGCCATGTCGGCCAGCGACTTGGGGATGTCCGACAGCTCGCAGCGCCGTCCCTTGCGGTCATAGGCGTGGCACCAGCCGCTGTTATCCAGCACCGTCCAGAACGCCGCCTTGTCCACATGGCTGAGGTCGGCGAGCACATAGACCTGCAGCGTCTTCTCCCCCTCCTCCAGCAGGGCGCGGGCGAGGTGGTGATGGTCGACGACGTAGGAACGACCCTTGGGCCCGACCACGGTGGGCACCGCATGCATCCCAAGGATTTTGAGCCGCTTGTCGGCCTTGGCCTCGCGCCACTCCCGCCGCTTGGCCTCCACCTCGTGTTGGCCGACCGTCATCTGGGTCGGGCGGAGCTCGGCGATGTCGATCTGGTTTACGGTGGGGTCGCGCATGGAGCGGCTTTACGCCGTGTCCGGACAAAAAGCACGCCGCCCGGCTCAGTCTTCGGCTTCGCCGTCTTCCCCCGCCGGCCGTTTGGAGCCCCACGCCTTGCGGCGGGTGAGCGGCGTTCGCCGCGCAGGCTTCGCCTCGCCTGAGACCTTGGCGACGATCTCCTTCAGCTTGCGCTGCTGCAGCACGGAGACGGCGCTGTCGCGACCGCCCTTGTCGGGGTCGGCGAAGGCGCGGCCGTAGGTGTCCAGCCGGGTCTCGACGCTTTCCAGGAACTCGCCCTCCCAGTCGGAGACCTCCGTCTCCGCCGCCCTGAGCTTGCGGACCAGCCGCAGCGCGCGCTTCGTCTTCATCGCCGTTCGAAGGTGCCATGTCCCGGTCCCGGCGCCCATCCGGCTTTCTTCCCGCCCAGCCGTCGAAGCGAAGCCCTTGGCGCACTAAGTCTGCCGCATGAGCGCCGAACACCCCGACCCCGAACGCAACCGCCTCAGCGGGCGCGTGCGCCGCTTTGCACAGGTCGGAGCGGGGCTGGCCGGCGCGGGCGCGGCCTATGGGAGCAACCGCCTGTTCGGGGGCGACGCCGCGGACGTCCGCAACGCCCGCGCGCTAAAGGCGGCGCTCGGCGGGCTGAAGGGACCGCTGATGAAGGCGGCGCAGATGTTCGCCACCGTACCCGACCTGCTGCCGCCCGAACTCGCCGCCGAGTTCTCCGAGCTGCAGACCAATGCGCCGTCCATGGGCCGGCCCTTCGTGCGCCGCCGCATGGCCTCCGAACTCGGGCCGGACTGGGAGGCCCGCTTCACCCGCTTCGACCTGGACGCCGCCGCCGCCGCCTCGCTCGGCCAGGTGCACCGCGCCACCGGGCTGGATGGGACCTCGCTGGCGGTCAAGCTGCAGTATCCGGAGATGCAGAGCGCGGTGGAGAGCGACCTCGGCCAGCTCCGCGCCATCTTCGGCCTCTACCGCCGCTTCGACCAGACGCTCGACCCGTCCGAGATCCTGGTGGAGGTCGGCGACCGGTTGCGCGAGGAGCTGGACTACACCCGCGAAGCCAAGGCCATGCGCCTCTACGCCGGTTTCTTCGCCGGGCGCGAGGATATCGCCGTTCCGGAGCCCGTGGAGGCGCTCTCCACCCGCCGCCTGCTTAGCATGAACTGGCTGGAGGGCAGGGGCTTGATGGCCTTCAAGACTGCGCCGCTGGAGGTGCGCAACCGCATCGCGTCCCTGCTGTTCCAGGCCTGGTGGCGGCCGATGATCCAGCTCGGCGTCATCCACGGCGATCCGCACCTCGGCAACTACACCCTGACCGAGGGGGCGGAGAGGTTGAATCTGCTGGACTTCGGCTGCGTGCGCATCTTCCCGCCGCGGTTCGTGGCCGGCGTGGTGCGCCTGTTCCATGCGCTGTCCAGCGGCGACCGCGCCGAGCAGCGGGCGGCCTATGAGAGCTGGGGCTTCGCCGGCATCCAGGGCGATCTGGTGGACGTGCTGAACCTGTGGGCGCGCTTCATCTACGGGCCGATCCTGGACGACCGGGTGCGCACGGTGGCCGATGGCGTGGCGCCCGGCGAGTACGGCCGGCGGGAGGCCTTCGCCGTGCGCCAGGCCCTGAAGGACAAGGGTCCGGTCAAAATCCCCCGCGAGTTCGTGTTCATGGACCGCGCCGCCATCGGTCTCGGCTCCGCCTTCCTGCACCTGGAGGCGGAGATGAACTGGCGCGAGCTGTTCGAGGCCTCGGTCGCGGGCTTCGACGAGGGCGCGCTGGCGGAGAGGCAGGCGAGGGCTTTGGCGCATGTGGGCCTCCCTCCCCCTTGATGGGGAGGAGGGCCGGGGTGCGGTTGAACCGCCGCCGCCGCTGGCCGGCGAGGAAGTCGCTGACCTGGCTACCGTGATCGCGGCAATTCACCCCCACCCCGACCCCCCTCCATCAAGGGGGGAAGATTGAGCCAGACCCTACGCCCTCGCGGCGGCGATCGGCGTCTTCCTTGCAAGAGGAAGCGGCTCAAGAACCGCTCCTGACCGCCCGGGGATCAACTCTCCACAACTTGTTCAACCTCCCCCAGACCCCCTCCGGGGAAGCTGAACCGGCAGCGGCGCACCCCGCGGCGTTGCGCTGCGCTACGCCATGGCTCCGCGCATCGCCGCTCGAACCGCAGGGATGAAGGGGTCCCTCTTGGATGCAAATACGGGATCCCTCCTCGGTGCAACTTTACACTGACGCCGAAAATCAGCACACATATCCGGCGATCAGGACCAGAGTGAACACATACAAGTTCTCTGACACGTTCGCTCTCCTCAGGGTTCGGGCTTGCTCGAGGCGCTCAGGGTCACGCAGGCCATCGCGATTGATGCCGGATCGAGCCGCAGCTCGAAATTGGCAAGTTGATAGAAATTCAATCCCTTGCCGTCAGAGCAGAGCTCTAGCCTGCTCTCCACGAGTCCAGCCTCTTCCAACTTTTGCAGGTGCAGATGCAAGAGGGGTCTACCGATCTGAAGATCGCGGGCGAGTCGGCTGACGTAGTTGCGCCCATGGGCATGCAGCGCAGCCACGATCCGCAGGCGGTGAGGATTAGCCAAGGCGGCCAGCCTCGCCAGCAGCTGGTCACCTTCACGGGACAAGACTGTATCTCAAAGGCATGAGCAGCGTTTACTGCCTCAGCCCGGCGACGCGCGTCCGCCCAGCCGAGCCAAGAAATGTTCCATCCGCTCATTGAAGCGCAGGCTGGCGAGACTGGCGGTGCGGCGAACGTCGTCTGAAGGCCCATCCTCAACCCAGCCGGTGACCTGTACCACGGAGCCCCCGACGGAAGTGCCCGTGGCTCTGAAGCGAATGAACGCGTGCGGCGTGGGTCGACAGGCCGTGCGCGCGTTGATCCGCTCCGGGCGGCCTAGGGGTACTTCGCAAGTCACCGCTTCAGCGCTTCGCTGAGTGACGGCTTGGCCATCCCAGAGCAGACCTGCGCGATGGAGCCAAGCGCGTCGGCTGGGTGCGACGAAAACATGGCGGTCAATGCCGGTGCCATCCAGCCGTAGCTGGAGCACCCGAGCCGCTTACAAGCGCCACGGCGTCTACCCACCCGATAATCAATCCCCTCACATCGCCTTCCATCGAGCGCGTGATTAACGAGCTGAGGTGTTCAAGAGCCGGCCGGACGCGTTCGCATCGACGGATCGAAAAGGGGCCTCTACGACCGCCATTGCACCAGAGCTGAACAGTGCGTGTCGTGTTCCGTTCGAGGTTGGCGTTGCTCAGCTATCAACCATCGCGCTTTCCTCCGGTAGTACCGTTATGCAAGGAAGTCAGGATCGCCAGTAAACGCCAGTGGCCGTCGGCTGATTAAAAGTGTCGCCCGCTGCAGACCCCTGTTTACCACCACGACACACCCGGTCAGAACGCCTTGCGTACCGTGAAGCCATAGGTGCGAGGCGGAGCGTAGCTGGCGGTGTCAAAGAATCCCGCGGTGCTGTCCTGGGTGAACACCGCCGCGTTGGTCAGGTTTTTGGTCCAAAGTCTCACGGAGATGTCGCCATCACGGGGAGAGAAGCTCAAGGACGTGTTCAGCGTGCTGAAAGGGCTCTGCCGCAGCCGATTGTCGGGTTCGGTGAACCAGCCGGTGTTGTAGGCGTAGGTGAGATTGGCGGCCACGTGGAGCAGACCGTAGTCGTGGGTGAAGTCGCCCGAGAGGTCGACCACCGCATCAGGGCTAAAGGGCAGTCTGTTCCCGGCCGCGCTGCCCAGGGTCTCCGCCGTGCCGCCCGTCGGGATGGGCGTGCCGATCTCCGCGTCGGGGAAGGAGGTGAAGCGGTCGTGCAGCAGTTCGAAACCGCCCGAAATTCGTACGTCGGAGCTGATGGCAGCGTCGAGGTCAAGGTCGAGGCCGTAGATGGCGGCCTCCCCGCCATTATAGTAGTCGATGGCCCCTGTGGTGAACCGGGCCACCTGGATGTTCGAGTAGTCATAGTAGAAGCCTGCCACGTTGACGCGGAGCCGCTTCTGCAGGAGGTCGGTCTTTAGCCCGATCTCGTAGGCGTCCAGCGTTTCCGGCTGGTAGGCCGAATTGGTCGGATCGCTGACGTTGAAGCCTCCGCTCTTGAAGCCACGATTGTAGGAGACGTAGCCTAGCACCTGCGGGCTGAAGCGCTGGTCGAGCGCGATCCGCCACGTGGGGCGACTGTAGTGGACGCCCTCGTTCACGGCAGGGAAGAGGGCGCCGATGGGGATCTGGTCGCCGACGAACCCGATCTCGTCGCCGCGCAGGTTGCGGACCTCGTAGGTATAGCGGATGCCAAGGGTCAGGTGAGTGGCGTGGGTCAGCGCTGCAGTCGCCTGGCCATAGGCTGCAACCGAGTTGGTCCGTTCGTCGCCGAAGGTGTCGAGCTGGTCTAGCGGCGAGGTCGCGCTGACGACAGGCGGCCCGAAGTTGGTCTGTGATGGGGTGAAACGCGCGTCGGAGGTGAAATAGTATAGTCCCGTGGCCCACTGGATGAGGCTGCTGGCCTTGGACGAGAGCTGCAGTTCCTGGCTGATCTGAGCGTCTTGCTGTAAGGTGTCGGGGAAGAAGGAGATTGGCGCCGGGGTGCCGTCGAAGTCGAAGCTGAAAAAGTAGTTGGAGCGGCGATAGGCGCTGATGCTGAGGAGCTGGGCGAAGCCGAGATCCTGAGTGGCGTTCACGCTGAGGCCGCCGCCCTGGTAGAACTGCTTGGGATAGAAGTCCTCGTTGGTGTCCCAGGGCGAACCGCCGAAGTTGGCCCCGAACAGCGGCAGGGTGCCGGGAGACGGCCGAAAGGCGTCATTCGACTCCGTGTTTTCATAGTCAGCGATGATGCGGACTTGCGTCTTGCTGGTGGGACGTAGCAGGAGCGATGAGCGAAGCGCGATGTCGCGGTCCGTCCGATCGACGGGCCGGTCGATGGCGAGGTCGGAGCCGTAGCCGTCTCCCTGGTGGCCGAACTGGACGGCGAGGTCGGCCGCGACGCCCGGCAGCAGCCCCCCCGTCACGTAGCCGTCGATCCGGCTTGTGTCATAAGCGCCGTAGCTGACCGCGACGTCGCCGTGCAGGTTCATCGACGGGTTTGGCGTGGTGATCTGGATCAAGC
>CAXTUT010000084.1:0-8614 GCA_964247465.1 uncultured Caulobacteraceae bacterium
CGCCCCGGCCGCCGCCGGCCCGCTTCTCCGCCAGCAGGGTCACCGCGCGGTTCTGGCCGACCTCGAACGCCTCCTCGATGTCGGCGAGGCTGGCGTAGGTGGTCTTGTGCTGGACGTAGGGTCCGTAGCGGCCGAGGCCCGCGAAGATCGGCTCGCCGTCTTCGGGGTGCAGCGCCACCTCGCGCGGCAGGCTGAGTAGCCTCAGCGCCCCATTCAGCTCGATGGTGGCTGGCTCCCAGCCCTTGGGCAGGGACGAGCGCCTGGGCTTGGCCTTGGCGTCCGCGGCGTCGGCCTCCAGCTCCACATAGGGGCCGAAACGGCCGATCTTCAGCCAGACCTTGCGATCGGTCGCCGGATCGAGACCCAGCTCGCGATCGCCGGAGGGCTGCTCCTCCCCCTCTGCCTGGCCGAGCTGGCGGGTGTAGCGGCACTCCGGGTAGTTGGAGCAGCCGATGAAGGCGCCGAACTTGCCGGCCTTCAGGCTGAGCCGCCCCGTGCCGCAGGTCTGGCAGACGCGCGGGTCAGATCCGTCCTCCCGGTCGGGAAAGATGGCGGGGCCCAGCGCCACGTTCAGCTCCTCCAGCACCTGGGAGATGCGCAGGTCGCCGACGCTGGCGATCGCCTTCTGGAACTCGGTCCAGAACTCGCGCAGCAGCGCCTTGTATTCGAGCTCGCCGGCGGAAACTTTGTCGAGTTTCTCCTCCAGATCCGCGGTGAAGTCGAACTCCACGTAGCGTAGGAAGAACTGCTTCAGGAAGGCGCTGAGCAGCCGCCCCTTGTCCTCCGGGTGGAACCTGTTCTTGTCCATGCGCACGTACTCGCGGTCGCGCAGCACGCCCAGGATGGAAGCGTAGGTGGAGGGCCGGCCGATCCCCAGCTCCTCCAGCTTCTTGACCAGGCTGGCTTCGGAATAGCGCGGCGGCGGCTCGGTGAAGTGCTGGTCGGCGCGCGCGGCCTTGATGTCGGCGCGCGCGCCTTGGCTGATGGCGGGCAGGCGGCGGCTGTCCTCGTCCTCGGCGTCGTCGCGGCCCTCCTCGTAGACGGCGAGGTAGCCGTCGAACTGGATGACCTGACCGACCGCGCGCAAGCCGATCTTGCCCGCGGCGTCCAGGTCCACGGTCGTACGCTCGATCCGCGCCGACTCCATCTGGCTGGCGATCATCCGCTTCCAGACCAGCTCGTAGAGCCGTGCGAGGTCGCCTTCGAGATGGACCTGGCCGGGCAGGCGGGCGAGAGAGGTCGGGCGGATGGCCTCGTGCGCCTCCTGGGCGTTCTTGGCCTTGGTCTTGTAGTGGCGGGCGTCGGCCGGGACATAGTCGTTCCCGTAGCTGCCGGCGATCACCTTGCGCGCCTCCGCGATCGCCTCGGGCGAGGACTGCACGCCGTCAGTGCGCATGTAGGTGATCAGGCCGCCTTGTTCGTCGACGCCTTCGTAGAGTTTCTGCGCCGCCTGCATGGTGCGCTGGGCCGAGAAGCCGAGCTTCCTCGCCGCCTCCTGCTGCAGGGTGGAGGTAGTGAACGGCGGCGCGGGCGAGCGCCGCGCCGGCTTCTTCTCGACCGCTGTGACGGTGAAGTCGGCCATCTGCACGGCCTTGCGCGCCGCCTGGGCTGAGGCTTCGTCGGCGAGATCGAACTTCTTGAGCGCCTTACCGTCCAGTTTGACGAGGCGCGCCAGGAAGGGGTCGGAGCCGGCGGTCACGTCCGCCTCCACCGTCCAGTATTCCTGGGTTCTGAAGGCCTCGATCTCCATCTCGCGGTCGACCACGAGGCGCAGGGCCACCGACTGCACCCGTCCCGCCGAGCGCGCGCCCGGGAGCTTTCTCCACAGCACCGGCGAGAGGGTGAAGCCGACCAGGTAGTCCAGCGCCCGGCGGGCCAGGTAGGCGTCCACCAGCTCCATGTCGATCTGGCGCGGGTTGCGCATCGCCTCGGTGACGGCGGACTTGGTGATGGCGTTGAACACCACCCGCTGCACCTCCATGCCCTTCACGGCGCGCTTCTTCTGCAGCACTTCCAGCACGTGCCAGCTGATCGCCTCGCCCTCGCGGTCGGGGTCGGTGGCCAGGATCAGCCTGGAGGCGCCCTTCATGGCCTCGGCGATGTCGGACAGGCGCTTGGCCGCCTTGGGATCGACGTCCCAGCTCATGGCGAAGTCCTCGTCCGGCCGCACCGAGCCGTCCTTCGACGGCAGGTCGCGAACGTGGCCGTAGGAGGCCAGCACCTTGTAGTCGGATCCCAGGTACTTGTTGATGGTCTTGGCCTTGGCGGGGCTCTCGACGACGACGACGTTCATGGGGCGGGGAGGCTCGCGAGGTCTGACGGCGCGGTAAGTGGTGGCGAGCGGGTCGCCGTGTCAACGCCACATGCCGATTGCTCGCAAAAGAGGAGAGAGGTAAAACCACTATCGTCTTGAGAGAGTCGCTCCCTTGGATACGCCCGCGCTCAGCGCCACACCTGACGAGATATACGCCTACATCAGCGACATGCTGAGCCAGTTGGCCGACCTCGCCCGCAGCGCCGGCGACCGTAAGCTCGAGGCGTCCATCCGCCTGCTGGCGCTCCAGGCGTCGGCGGACGGCGGCCTCAGCCCGCAGCCTTGAGGGCGTCGTTGTTCATTAAGATACGGTCATGACGTGGAGTTAAGCTGTCCCATCCACCCAGGCGGTCTAGTTTCGCTGCGACGGCGGCGAGGTCACGGGCATGACACGAGCGAAGATAAGTAGAGTAGGGGCCCTGGTCGGGGCTGCGAGCCTGGCTCTGGCGGCGTCCGAGGCTCAGGCGCAGCCGATGGCGCCGCAGGTGCAGGTCGAGCACGCGGCCGCCCGAATGGTCGTGATCGCCGAGCCCCGGACCGACATCTCCGTTACGGTTCAGCACGGCGGCTCGCGGTTGCCGATCCTGGCGGTCCGCCGCGAGGGCGGCCGCATCATCGTGGATGGCGGCTTGGCGCGCCCGTTCGGCGGCGACGCGCTGCGCTGCGTCGGCGGGCTCACGAGCAACGCGTCGGGCCAGATGTTCGGACGTTATAGCTTCCACGGGCGCGACACCCGCGCCGTGCTGGCGCAAGGCTTCGGACGGGTGCCGCTGACGGAGTTGCCGGTGATCACCGCCCACGTGCCGCTGGACGCCCGCCTGGCCACCAGCGGCGCGGTCTACGGCCAGGTCGGGCCGACGCGCAGCCTGACGCTCTCGCCGAACGGCTGTGGCGACTGGATCGCGGGTCACGTGCAGGGCTCGCTCGGCGTCGACGCGGCAGGGTCCGGCGACGTCGCGGTGGACGGCGCAGGCGAGGTTCATGCCCGTCTCGCCGGATCAGGCGACCTCGCGGTCGGTCCCGTCGCCGGCGCCGCCGAGCTCAGCCTCGCTGGCTCGGGCGACGTGAGCGCCGCCGCGGTCGGCGGTCCGGTGCGCGTGTCCCTGTCCGGTTCGGGCGACGTGACGATCGCGCAGGCGAACGCCCCCGTGGTCGCCAACATCGCGTCCTCCGGCGACGTGCGCATCCATGGCGGCCACATCCCCGACCTGAAGGTCAGCCTCGCCGGCTCGGGCGACTTCAGCTTCGGCGGCGAGGCGGGCCGGCTGTCGGCCAGCATCGTCGGCTCGGGCGACGTCCACGTAGCCCATGTCGACGGCCCGGTGAGCAAGAGCGTGCTGGGCTCCGGCGAAGTGGATGTGGGGCGGTAAGCATCTCGCACGCTTGACGTATGGTGCGGAGATCCTGCGCGGACATCGGTCCGTCAAAGGGAAACGGCGCTGCGGCTCGGCCACTGGGTTTTGGGGCCACGCCGCAGTTCTGGCTCAACTCGCAAACCGCTTACGATCTACGAATGGCGGCCGAGCAGGCGAGTCTGGCCATCGCAAAGCTTCAGCGCTGGGTTGGTCCCGACGCGGCGTAAGCGTTGGCCGGGCCATCTCATACCGGCCCATTCCACTCTTGACGGGCCCCCTCCGCGTCGTCATAAACCGCGTTCCGTTGAATCGGCCGTAGGCGCATCGCGCCTAGACGCGGTTCGCGATACGAACTTCACAGGACGCGCCTGACGGGCGCGCGGTGATACGGGCCTTCGCAGCCTAGCTGCGCAGGGCCCTTTCGTTTTGCGGCTCACGTCATGGCGGCCGGTCTCACGGATCGGATGGGTGGCGTTCGGGACGCAGGTATGGCGTCGGCTCTCGGGCCGGAGCCAAGGTCTTTGAACTGTACGAGCGGAACGGACGCGAGGACGGCATCGGTATGGATCGTCAGAATATTCGCATACGCCTGAAGGCGTTCGACCACCGGGTGCTCGACCACTCGACGCGCGAGATCGTGCAGACCGCCAAGCGCACCGGCGCGACCGTCCGCGGCCCGATACCGCTCCCGACCAAGCTCGAGAAGTTCACCGTCCTGCGCTCGCCGCACATCGACAAGAAGAGCCGCGAGCAGTTCGAGATCCGCACGCACAAGCGCGTGCTCGACATCGTCGACCCGACGCCCCAGACCGTCGACGCGCTGATGAAGCTCGACCTGTCGGCCGGCGTCGACGTCGAAATCAAGCTGTAAGGGGAGCCGGCAAGATGCGAACCGGCGTACTCGCCAAGAAACTCGGCATGACCCGCTTCTTCGACGAAGCCGGTCAGCACGTGCCCGTGACCGTGCTCTCGCTCGAGGGCTGCCAGGTCACCGCTCAGAAGACCGTTGAGAAGGATGGCTACGTGGCCCTCCAGCTCGGCGCGGGGACCAAGAAGGCCAAGAACACCAGCCAAGCCATGCGCGGTCACTTCGCCAAGGCGCTGGTCGAGCCCAAGCACATCGTCACCGAGTTTCGGGTCAGCGAAGACAGCCTGATCGAAGTGGGCGCGGAGCTGACCGCCGACCACTTCGTGGCCGGCCAGAAGGTCGACATCCAGGGCACCACCATCGGCAAGGGCTTCGCCGGGGGCATGAAGCGCTGGAACTTCGGCGGCCTTCGCGCCACCCACGGGGTGTCGCTGTCGCACCGTTCGCTCGGCTCCACCGGGCAACGCCAGGACCCGGGCAAGACCTTCAAGGGCAAGAAGATGGGCGGCCACCTGGGCGTCGAGACCGTCACCACCCAGAACCTCACCGTCTGGCGCGTCGACGTCGAGCGCGGCCTGATCATGATCAAGGGCGCGGTCCCGGGGTCGGAGAACGGCTACGTCAAGGTCAGCGACGCGGTGAAGAAGGCGCTCCACGCCGATGCGCCCAAGCCCGGCGCTTTCCGCAAGCCCGGCGCTTCCGAGACCCCCGCCGCGGAGCCCGAGGCGCACGCGCCCGAAGCCCCCGCGCAAGAGGGAGCTGAATCATGAAGCTCAACGTCATCACCCTCGCCAACGATCAGGCCGGCGAGATCGAGCTTTCGGAAGCGGTCTTCGGCATCACCGACATCCGCTCCGACATCCTGCAGCGCTGCGTGACCTGGCAGCTGGCCAAGCGCCGCTCCGGCAATCACAAGATCAAGACGCGCAACGAGATCGCCCGCACGGGCAAGAAGATGTACAAGCAGAAGGGCACAGGCGGCGCGCGCCACGGCGACCGAAAGGCGTCCCAGTTCGTCGGCGGCGCCAAGACCCATGGCCCCGTGGTGCACAGTCACGCCTTCGGCTTCACCAAGAAACTGCGCATTTTGGCTCTGCGCCATGCGCTCAGCGCCAAGGCCAAGGCCGGCTCCCTGGTGGTGGTGGATGCGCTGACGCTGGATGCGCCCAAGACGGCGGCGCTGCGGGCTCAGTTCGAGACCATGGGCCTGAGGAACGCGCTGATGATCGCCGGTCCGGAAGTGGACGCGAACTTCAAGCTGGCGGCGCGCAACATCCCGATGATCGACGTGCTCCCGGACGCCGGCCTGAACGTCTACGACGTGCTGCGCCGCGACACGCTGGTGCTGACCCGCTCCGCGGTGCAGGCCATCGAGGCTCGCTTCTCGGGTGAGCCCGCGACCGAACAGAAGGAAGCCGCCTGATGGCTGCGACCGCCCGCCACTACGACGTCATCCTGGCGCCGCACATCACCGAGAAGGCGACCGTCCTCTCGGAGCTGAACAAGGTCGTGTTCAAGGTGGCCCACGACGCCACCAAGGACGAGATCACCGCCGCCGTCGAAGAACTGTTCAAAGTCAACGTGCTCAAGGTCAACACGGTGGTGACCAAGGGCAAGCTGAAGCGTTTCCGCGGCATCATGGGCAAGCGCGGCGACGTGAAGAAGGCGATCGTGACGCTGGCCGAAGGCCAGTCCATCGACGTCACCACCGGCCTGTAGGGAGAGGGGACCATGGCGCTCAAGCATTTCAATCCCACCTCCGCCGGCCAGCGCGGCCTGGTTCTGGTCGACCGCAGCGAGCTGCACAAGGGCCGGCCGGAGAAGTCGCTGGTCGAGGGCCTGACCAAGTCGGGCGGGCGCGGCGGCGGCGGCCGGATCGCGGTGCGCTTCCGCGGCGGCGGGGCCAAACGGCTCTATCGCATCATCGACTTCAAGCGTCGCAAATGGAACGTGCCCGCCACTGTCGAGCGGCTGGAGTACGACCCCAATCGCTCCGCCTTTATCGCCCTGGTGAAATACGCCGACGGCGAGCTGAACTACATCCTGGCGCCCCAGCGGCTGAAGGCCGGCGACGAGATCGTGGCCGGCGACCGGGTGGACGTGAAGCCCGGCAACGCCATGCCGCTGCGCGGCATGCCCATCGGCACCATCATCCACAACGTTGAGATGAAGCCGGAGAAGGGTGCGCAGATGGCGCGCTCCGCCGGCGCCTACGCCCAGCTGGTCGGCCGCGACGCCGGCTACGCCCAGATCCGCCTTGGCTCGGGCGAGCTGCGCATGGTGCTGGACGGCTGCATGGCGACCGTCGGCGCGGTGTCCAACCCCGACCACATGAACCAGAACCTCGGCAAGGCCGGCCGGGTCCGCCACATGGGCTTCCGCCCGCACGTGCGCGGCGTGGCCATGAACCCGGTCGACCACCCCCACGGCGGCGGCGAGGGCAAGACCTCTGGCGGTCGTCACCCGGTCACGCCCTGGGGCAAGCCCACCAAGGGCCGCAAGACCCGCACCAACCAGGAGACGGACCGCTTCATCATCCGCTCCCGCCACGCTCGGAAGGCTCGCTAAGCGATGACCCGCTCCCTCTGGAAAGGCCCGTTCGTCGACGGTTATCTGCTGACGAAGGCGGACAAGGCCCAGGACTCCGGCCGCAAGGACGTGATCAAGACCTGGTCGCGCCGCTCCACCATCATGCCCCAGTTCGTGGGCCTGACCTTCGGCGTCCACAACGGCCAAAAGCACATCCCCGTGCAGGTGTCCGAAGACATGGTCGGCCACAAGCTCGGCGAGTTCGCGCCCACCCGCACCTTCTACGGCCACGCGGCCGACAAGAAGGCCAAGAGGAAGTAGGCGATGAGCAAGCAAGCCAAGCCCCGCCGCCTGTCCGAAACCTCGGCCATGGCCAAGATCGCCTCGCTGCGCACGAGCCCTCGCAAGCTGAACCTGGTCGCCCAGTCGATCCGCGGCCTCCCCGTCCAGCGCGCGCTGAACGAGCTGGAGTTCAGCCCCAAGCGCATCGCCATCGACGTGCGCAAGGCGCTCTACTCCGCCATCTCCAACGCCGAGAACAACCACAACCTGGACATCGACAGTCTGGTCGTGGCCGAGGCGTTCGTGGGCAAGAACCTGATCATGAAGCGCTTCTCCGCCCGCGCCCGCGGCCGGTCCTCGCGCATCGAGAAACCCTTCGCCGAGATCACCATCGTGGTCCGCGAACAAGCCGAGGCCGCCTGATGGGACAGAAGGTCAATCCGATCGGCTTTCGCCTGGGCGTAAACCGCACCTGGGACAGCCGCTGGTTCGCCGACGGCGAGGACTACGCCCGCCTGCTCCACCAGGACATCAAGGTGCGCAAGTGGCTGAAGGCGCGGCTGAAGCAGGCCGGCGTCTCGCGCATCATCATCGAGCGTCCGCACCGGAAGTGCCGCGTCACCATCTACGCCGCGCGCCCGGGCGTGATCATCGGCAAGAAGGGCGCCGACATCGACAAGCTGCGCAAGGACCTGCAGGCGATCACCGAGGGCGAGGTGTTCCTGAACATCGTGGAAGTGCGCAAGCCCGAGACCGACGCCCAGCTGGTCGCGGAGTCCATCGCCCAGCAGCTGGAGCGCCGCATCGCCTTCCGCCGCGCCATGAAGCGCTCGCTCCAGTCCGCCATGCGGCTGGGCGCCAAGGGCGTGCGGATCAACGTCTCCGGTCGTCTCGGCGGCGCGGAGATCGCGCGGATGGAGTGGTATCGCGAAGGCCGCGTGCCGTTGCATACGCTGCGCGCCGACATCGACTACGGCTTCACCGAGGCGGTCACCACCTATGGGATCATCGGGGTGAAGGTGTGGGTGTTCAAGGGCGAGGTGCTCGACCATGACCCGATGGCGCAGGACAAGCGCTGGGCGCTGGAAGCCACCGGCCCCGCCGGCGACGGCGACCGCCGCGACCGGGGCGACCGCAACCGCGGCGGCCCGCGTCGCGACCGGAACGCGCCGCCCGCCGACGCGCCTGCGGCTTGAGGGTGAGTTTCTGATATGATGCTTCCCAAGAAGACCAAGTTCCGCAAGCAGTTCAAGGGCCGCATCCATG
>CAXTUT010000085.1:0-8601 GCA_964247465.1 uncultured Caulobacteraceae bacterium
GGCGCGGGCGTCGTGCTGGACGCAGCCTTCCTGCAGGCGCGGGAGCGCACCGGCGCCGAGGCCCTGGCGCGCCAAGCCGGGACGCCGTTCGTGGGGCTGTGGATGACGGCGCCTGAGCCCGAGTTGCGCCGGCGCCTGCGGGCGCGCATCGGCGACGCCTCCGACGCCGACGAGGCCGTGCTGGACGGCCAGCTCAGGCGCGATCCCGGCGAGATCGGCTGGCGGCGGATCGACGCCACCGCCTCGTGCGGGGACCAGATCGCCGCAGCCTCGCTGTCCTGAACCCGATTACCGGAAGCTGTCGTCCGGGACGATCTGCACCAAGCGGCCGTACAGACGGCGCGGCGTAGCGAAGCGATTGTCCTCACCCTCCAGGAAGCTGCGGCGCTCCAGCACGCTGCGCCACTCCGGCGGCGTCATTCTCAGCACCGGGGCGGCTTCGGGATCGGGGTCTTCGGCTTGAGGTTCGGACATGGCGCATCTCCCTACCGGGGGTTTTGGCCATGTGCCTGACGATTGAGCCCAGGCTGAGTCCGAACCCGGCCCTAATGGAGCCGCGGACCTCAGCGCGGCGAGGCGGGCAGGCTGTAGACAGCCTCCATCGTGGGCTTTGCGCCGTGCGTCGAGACTTGGCCCGTCCGTGTCATCAGGATCAGGTGCGCCAGCATGGAGCGTGCCGCAGCCCCATGCAGGCGGGGGTCCACGCCGATGTAGAGGCGCGGGACCATCTCTGCGATCGTGCGCGGCCCGCGCCCGAGCTCGCGCAGGATCTGCTCCTCGCGCTTGAGCCTGTGAGCGCGATAGCCGTCCAGGAACGGCGCGACGTCGGTGACCGGGGGGCCGTGGGTCGGCCACAGGGTCGAGAAGTCCAGCGCCCGCACCTTATCCAGGCTCTCGTAGTAGTCGCCCATATCGCCGTCGGGCGGGCTGACCACAGTGGTGGACCAGCCCATGACGTGGTCGCCGCAGAACAGCGCAGTCTCCTCGGCGAGCGCGTAGGCGACGTGGTTGGAGGCGTGGCCGGGCGTGGCGATGGCCTGCAGGGTCCAGCCGTCGCCCTCGATCACCGCACCGTCGGCGACTTCTACGTCGGGGTGGAAGGCCGCCTCGTCCACCTCCTCGCCTGCGCCCTCCCGGCGCGGAGCGGCGCGCCCGACGATCAGAGCGCCGGTCAGTTCCTTCAGCGGGTGGGCGAGGGGAGAATGATCGGCATGGGTGTGGGTTGTGAAGATGTGGCTTACCGGCCGCCCGGCTATGGCGTGGGTCAGGGCCTCCAGATGGCTGTCGAGCAGCGGTCCGGGATCGATCACCGCCAGCGAGCGCGCGCCCACCAGATAGGTCCCGGTGCCGGTGAAGGTGAACGGCCCCGGATTGTTCGCCACCACCCGCGTGATCAGCGGCGTGATCGCGTCCGCGCGGCCGTACTCGAAGGCCATCTCGCGTACGTAGGGGATCATGGGCGCGGTCCCTTCTCCAGCCGCTTCGCCTCGTTCCACAGCGCGTCCATCTCCAAGAGGTCCGACTGCTCCGGGCGCCGTCCGGCGGCCGCGAGCGCCGCCTCGATGAAGGCGAAGCGGCGGATGAACTTGGCGTTGGCGGCGCGCAGCGTATCTTCGGGGTCGACGTCGAGCTTGCGCGCCAGGTTGGCGCAGACGAACAGCAGATCGCCCAGCTCCTCGCGCGCCTTGGCCTTGTCGCCCGAGGCGATCTCGACCTCCAGCTCGGCGGTCTCCTCGCGCAGCTTGTCCATCACAGCGGTCGTGTCCGGCCAGTCGAAGCCGACGCGGGCGGCGCGGCGCGTCAGCTTCACCGCGCGCACTAGGCCCGGTAGGCCGGAGGGCACGTCGTCCAGCACCCCCGAGCGGGCGGGGCCCTTGGCGACGCGCTCGGCGGCCTTGATGGCCTCCCAGGCGGCGCCCTGTTCGGCGAGGCTGTCGAAGGCTGCGTCGCCGAAGACGTGAGGGTGGCGGCGCACCATCTTGTCGCAGATGGCGGCGGCCACATCCTCGAAGGCGAAGGCGCCCTGCTCCTCGGCCATGCGGGCGTGGAACGCCACCTGCAGCAGGAGGTCGCCGAGCTCATCCTTCAGGTCGGCCAGGTCGTTCCGCTCGATCGCGTCGGCGACCTCGTAGGCCTCCTCCAGGGTGTAGGGCGCGATGGTGGCGAAGCTCTGCGCCAGGTCCCACGCGCAGCCGGTCGCCGGATCGCGCAGCCGCGCCATGATGGCCAGCAGGCGGTCGATGGAGGCGGGAGGGCTCACGCGGGCTTCGTCAGGGCGGAACGCCGCGCCGCGGGCTCCGCAAGCGGCGGCATGGCGTCGGTGCCCATCCAGCGGTCCCAGGCGCGCAGGTATAGGCCGAAGTTGCAGCGGTAGCGGGTGTGGTGAAGGCTGTGGTGGGTGGCGGTGATCAGCCAGCGTCCGACCGGCCCGCGCACGAAGCCCTGCGGCCACAGCTCGAAGCCGCAGTGGTTCATCAGCGCCGACAGAGTCATCAGCGTCAGCAGGGCGAGCGCCACCCACAGGTTGAGCGGCACGAAGAAGCTCATGGCCGGCAGCAGCCAGGCGGTCGCCGCAGCCTCCGCGGCATCGAAGGCGAAGGAGGCGAACGGCGTGGGCTCGCGCGACAGGTGGTGGCCGCGATGGGTCCAGGCGAACAGCGCCCCCTGGTGCATAGCCCGATGCGCCCAGTAGTAGTAGGCGTCCTGCACCAGCAGATAGAGCACAGCGCTGACCGGCAGCCACCACAGGCCGTACGCGCGCGGGTCGGCGTACAGACGCCCCCGCCCGTGCTCGAAGGCCACCAGCGCCACCGCCGCAGGGAAGGCGTAGATGGGCGAGGAGACCAGGGAGGCGCGCAGCTCATGCATCACGCCCGCGCGCGTGGGCGGACGGCTGTTCAGCCGCAGAGCATCCAATCTCGGCTCGCCGCCTCGCCACAGCAGGGCGTACAGGGCCGCGGCGACCAGCAGATAGCGGAGCGCGATGATCGCGCTCAGCGCTGCGGTGGTCGCAAGGAGCTGCATGGCCTGCCATAGCCCGCCTGGAGCTTGAGGTGAACCTCTGCGGCGGCCTCAGAACAGCTCGGTGTCGTCCCCGGCGCCCTGCTTGTGCAGATCCACCGCCGGCGTGCGCCAGCCCGAGCGCTCGCCCCAGACGTAGAAGCCGAGCCCCATCAGCGCCACCACGCCCAGGTCTACGCCGTAGGGCAGCAGGCCCGCGCCGCCGAACTCGTGGCTGCCGAGCGCGGAGATCAACGCCATGGCTGGCAGGTAGGCGATCAGCCACCACGCGCCCTTCAGGTGCCGGCCGAAGTCCTTCCAGCCGTGGCGCCATTCCGCCCAGACGTAGATGGGCGCCGCCACGATCACGAGCGCGATCACCTCGCCGGTCAGCGGCCAGCGCGCCCAGTAGAGCAGCAAGGTGCAGAGCATGAACGCCGCCGGTGCGAATACGCCGATGACCGGGGTGCGCAGCGGCCGCTTCATGTCGGGCGCGACGCGGCGGAGCGCGCCGACGCAGATCGGGCCGATCTGGTAGGAGATGATGGTCGCCACCGAGATCACCGCCGCCAGCGACCCCCAGCCCCGCAGGAAGAACAGGAACAGGAAGGAAACGCAGAGGTTCAGCCACATGGCCGGGCGCGGGATGCCGCTGGCGGTGTGGATGTGGCCGAAGATCTTGGGGAGCGAGCCGCTCTTCTCCATGGCGTAGACCATGCGGGCGGTGGTGGCGGTGTAGGTCATGCCCGTGCCGCTGGGGCTGACGAAGGCGTCGGCGTAGAGCAGCAGAGCGAGCCAGTTCAGGTTCAGCGCGAGCGCCAGCTGGGCGAAGGGGGAGGAGAAGTTCACCGCCGCCCAGCCCTGCTTCAGGGTGGAGGGCGGCGTCGCTCCCACGAAGGCCACCTGGAGCAGGAGGTAGACCACGGTGGCGATGGCGATGCTGCCGAGCACGGCGATGGGCACGTTGCGGGTGGGGTTCTTGGCCTCGCCCGCCAGGTTGATCGGGCCCTGGAAACCGTTGAAGCTGAACACGATGCCCGAGGTCGTCACCGCTCCGAAGATGGCCGGCAGGTTCATGGCCGCCTTGCCTGGATGCAGTCCGACGGCGAAGTTCGCCTTGTGGAAACCCGCCAGGATCAGGGCGACCCCGGTCAGCGCGGGGATGACCAGCTTGAAGGCGGTGATGCCCGCGTTGGTCTTGGCGTAGAGCTGCACGCCCCAGTAGTTGAGCAGGAAGTAGACCACCACCAGCACCGCGGCCAGCGACAGGCCCGTGGGGCTGAGCTCGTGGCCGTTGTAGAGCGCGTGCGCCCACGGGTAGGGCCAGGAGGCCACGTACTGGGCGGACGCCTCCGCCTCCACCGGGACGGCCGAGGCGATGGAGATCCAGTTCGCCCAGCCGGCCACGAAGCCCACCAGCGAGCCATGGCTGTAGTAGCCGTAGCGCACCATGCCGCCGGTCTCGGAGAACATGGCTCCGAGCTCGCAGAACACCGTGGCGATGATGGCGATGAAGGCCGCCCCGATCACCCAGGCCCAGACCGCGCCCGGGCCGGCGAGCTGGGCGGTGTGCCAGGCCCCGAACAGCCAGCCCGAACCGATGATGCCGCCGAGCCCCGTCATCGTCAGGGAGATCAGGCCGATGTCGCGACGGACTTTGGAGGCTGGCAAGGGCGCGCTCGGAGGCTCCACGGAAAGATCCGTGCCTTGAAGGTTTGCTGGAAACCGTGCCGGGCGGCAAGGGGTCGTACCGCCGCTCTTCGCGTTACGGGCTCATGTCCGACGCCCCACTGATCCTCACCCTGAAGCTGGACCGTGAAAGCTTCGAGCGCTTGGACGAATTGCGGCGCATGCACTTCCCGCCGGCGCTGAACCACATCCCCGCGCACTTGACGCTGTTCCACAAGCTGCCGGGTGAGCGGCTGGACGAGATCGTGGGCGACCTCGTGGCCGCCAGGCCGGACGGACCCCTGCCGCTCCGGGCGACCGGGCTGAGGAAACTCGGCCGGGGCACCGCGTTCGACATCGAGGGCGCGGCGCTGAAGAGCTGGCGGGGGCGGCTGGCGCACGGCTGGGCCGACGCGCTGTCGCCGCAGGACGCCCAGGGCTTCCGGCCGCACGTGACGGTGCAGAACAAGGTTGAGCCGATCCGGGCGCGGGCGCTCTACGATCAGCTCGGCGACGGCTTCCAGCCCTTCGACCTGCAAGGGATCGGCGTGCTGGTCTGGCGCTATCTGGGCGGTCCCTGGCGGCTGGAGGCGGAGGTCGGCTTTACGCCACCTGCTTGAGCGCGGCGCCGATCTCCTCCACCGCGTCCACCGTCGTCGCCCAGGAGCACATGAAGCGCACGCTGCCGTCTGTGAAGCGGTAGACGTTCCAACCCTGCGCGCGCAGCCGCTGCAGCGTCGCCTCGTCCATCTGGACGAAGACGCCGTTGGCCTCCACCGGATGGGTCACGGGGAAGGGCATGAGGGCGGCCAGCCGCTGGGCCATGGCGTTGGCGTGGGCGGCGCGCGTGCTCCAGGCACCTTCGCGCAGCATGCCGATCCAGGGCGCCGCCAGGAAGCGCCCCTTGGAGGGCAGCTGGCCGGCCTGCTTCAGACGCGCGTCGAAGCGGCGCGACAGGCGCTTGTCGAACAGCACGACGGCTTCCGACAGCGGCAGGCCGGCCTTGGTCCCACCGACCACCAGGATGTCGACGCCGAGCGCGGCGATTGCCTTGACGTCGAAGCCGGACGCCGCGGCGTTCGCCAACCGCGCCCCGTCCAGGTGCACAGGCAGGCCGCGCGCCTTGGCTTGGGCCGCCAGCGCCCCGATCGCCTGGGCTGTGTAGACTGTGCCGTACTCGGTGGCGTTGGTCAGCGACAGAGCCGCCGCCGACTGGCGGTACGAGGCCTCCGGCGCCTCCAGCGCCGAAGCCAGCGACGCCGGATCGATCCGGCCCGATGGCCCGTCCAGTCCGATCAGCCCCAGGCCATGGCCGAAGAAGCCCGGCGCGCCGGTCTCGTCGGTCTGGATGTGGGCGTGGCGGTGGGACAGCACCGACTCGAACGGCCGGCACAGGGCGGCGCAGGCGATGGCGTTGGCCGCGGTGCCCGACGCCACGAAGCGCACGTCCACGTCCGCGTCGAGCAGGGCGCGCACGGCGTCGGCGGCTTCGGCGCTCACCGTGTCCGTGCCGTAGCCGCTGGTGAAGCCGGCGTTGGCCTCTACCAGCGCCTGCAGCGCCTCGGGCGCGGCGCCGGCGGTGTTGTCGGAGGCGAAGTCGAAGCGGGGCGTCATGGCGGGTCCGGGCGAGAAGCGACCGCGTTAGGGCGGGGCGTCCGGACTGTCCAGCCGGTCCGCGTCCCGCAGCGCCGGGAACAGCCGCGACCACAGCCCCGTCACGCCAAGCGATCCGAAGCCGCCGAACAGCGCCGCGCCTACCGGGCCGATCAGGCGCGCCACGATCCCGGTCTCGAACTCGCCGAGCTCGTTTGAGGCCCCGATGAACAGGGTGGAGACGGCGGACACCCGGCCGCGCATGGCGTCCGGCGTCACGATCTGCACCAGCGACGAGCGCACGTAGACCGAGATCATGTCGGCGGCGCCCAGGATCGCCAGCGCCAGGATCGACAGCCACAGCAGCTTGGACACCGCGAACGCCAGGGTGGCGAGGCCGAACGCGGCGACGCCTGCAAACATCCATCGACCCGCATGGCGATGGATCTGCCAGCGGCTGAGCGCGATCGCCATCAGCGCCGCTCCGATCGCAGGGCCGGACCGCAGCAACCCGAAGCCGTGCGCGCCGATCTTCAGCACGTCGCGAGCATAGACCGGCAGGAGCGCTGTGGCTCCCCCGAGGAGCACGGCGAAAAGGTCCAGCGAGATGGCGCCGAGCACGATCTTGTTGGTCCACACGTAGTGCAGCCCCTCGCGGATCAGCTCCATGCGCGACCCGCCTGAGCCGGTCGGCCGCGTATTCGCCCGCATCGCCAGCAGCGTGGCCGCCGCAAGGGCGTATAGGATCGCTGAGGCGACGTAGGCCGCGGCCGGCGAGACTGCGCAGAGCGCCCCGCCGATCCAGGGTCCCACGATCGCTGCGCTCTGGTAGCCGAGCGAATTCCACGCGATCGCGCGCGGCAGCACCTCGCGCGGCACCAGCATCGGCCCCATCGCGCCCTGCGCCGGCGAGAGGAAGGCGCGCGAGGCCCCGAACAGGGCGGCGATGGCGAAGATCGGCGCCAGGCTGACGGCCGCCCGCGTCGCCAGCGCTGCCAGGATCAGCACGCACGCAAGCTCGCCCGCCAAGCACGTCAGGATGATCTTGCGCCGGTCCTGCCGGTCGGCGACCGCACCGGCCACGAAGGTCAGGGCGAACAGCGGCAGAAACTGCGCCAGACCCACCATGCCGACCAGCAAGGCGCCCTGCTCCACGCTGTGGCTCCGACGCGCCACCGTATAGACTTGCCAGCCTATGGTGACGCTTTGCGCCTGCACCGCCAGGGTCGTCAGCACGCGCCCGGCCCAAAACAGGCTGTAGGCGCGGTAGCGAAACACCGCAGGCGAGGGATGGGCCGGAGAGTCCATGGGGCGGTGCAGCATGGCGACCTGCACGCCCAGGCGCAATCTCTGTTGACGCGCGCGCCGCCCTCCGCAAGGGAAGTCCGCTCCGCCAGCGCCGCTTTCCACGACCTCGCCCATGACCGCCTTGTCTTCGCCGCAGGCCCCGCCCTTGCGCGCCTCCGGCCTGCGCCTGGCCTCGGAGCGCCCGCAGGACAGCGCCGCCGTCGACGCCCTGATCGACGCCGCCTTCGGCCCCGGCCGCTACGCCAAAACCGCCGAGCGCCTGCGCGAGCGCTGCGCCGCCCATCCGGAGCTGTCGATCTGCGCCTGGGAGGGTCAAAGCCTGGCCGGGGCGGTTCGGCTGTGGCCGGTCCGAATCGGCGTTCACCGCCTGCTGTTCCTTGGGCCGATCGCGGTGCAGCGCGAGCGTCGTGGCCATGGGCTCGGCGCGGAGCTGGTGGACGAGGCCTGCCGTGGAGCCGTCGCGGCGGGCGAGGCAGGCGTGATCCTGGTCGGCGACATGGGATTTTTCGGTCCGCTCGGTTTCGAGCCGGCGCCCACGGGCCGCGTGACGTTGCCGGGCCCGGTCGATCCCCACCGGGTGCTCTGGCGCGCGCTCTCGCCGGGCGCGCTGGACGCAGCGAGCGGTCCGCTGGAGGCGGATCGCCCAGCTTAACAATATTTCATGCGCCCCTTCGCATCCGGGCGCGGACGTGGAAGCCTCCTAGTCGACGAGAGCCGGTCCGATCCGGCGCATGTTCGGCAGGAGCGTCGCAATGCTCGGCGAGTTGATCTTCTTCGGCTTCCTGGGAGCCATCATCATCGTGCCGCAGGTGCTGCGCTACCAGGAGCGCGGTCGGCTGCACCAGACGCTGCGGATCGCCTTCGAGCGCGGCCAGCCGGTGCCGCCCGAACTCATCGCGGCGCTGCAGTGGCGGCGGCGTCGCTATGCCGGCGACTTCGACCTGCCGCCGGAGTTCGCTGAAAGCTGGCGGCCGCGGGCGGCGCCGCCGCCGGGCTTCGAGGCCGGCCCCTCCGTGGCGCCCGCGCCTGTGA
>CAXTUT010000086.1:0-8503 GCA_964247465.1 uncultured Caulobacteraceae bacterium
AGTCAGGGGCGGGGGACGGGATGGTGGAGCTCTGCGGCCGTGTGAGCGGCGGAGGGTCCTGCACGCCGCCTTGGGCCACGGCGCGCGTGGACAGCGCGCTCGCGCCCATCAGCAGGCTCATGCCGGTCAGGAGCGCGGCGGAGCGCGCGGAGGCTTTAAGCATTCAGGGTTACCGTGCGGCGGCGGACGTTCAGGAGAACAGGCCGCCGAAAAATTTGAACACGTTCAGTCGCTGGAGGTCGTTCCAAGTGGCGAACAGCATGAATCCCAACAGCAAAGCAAGGCCGACACGGTAACCGACGCCCTGGATGCGCGCGGCCATTGGTCGCCGAGCCACGGCCTCATAGGCGTAGAACACCAGATGGCCGCCATCGAGCACGGGGATCGGCAGCAGGTTCATGAAACCAATGCCGACCGACAGCACGGCGGCCAGATATAGCAGGGCGTTGAAGCCGCCGAGCAGCTGGCCGACCACGCCGCTCCCCCCGCCCGCCGCACCGGCCTGGGCCACGGCGCTGGCGGTGGAGGCGATGCGAATCGGGCCGCCCAGCTGGTCGCCCGACTCCTTGCCGCTGGCCAGGCGGGATAGATAGAGCACGGTGGTGTCGATGATGCCTGCGGTCCGCTGCACGCCGGTGCGAACGGCCTGCAGGGGCGTGTAGCGGCGCCGGATCACGTCGGCTGGCCGGGTCGAGGCGACGATGCCGAGATACCCCAGCCCGGAGGACCCATGGGTCACCGGATCGGTCTGCATCCGCCGTATCGGCGTCGCGGTCAGGTCCACGACCCGCGCGCCCCGCCGGACGGCGAACACCACCGGTTCGCCGCTCCGCAGGGCCACGAACTGCTTCATGTCCAAGAAGTCGGCGATCGGTTGGCCGTTGGCGGAGAGGATCGTGTCGCCCGGCTTGAACCCGGCGGCGGCGGCGGGCCCCTTGGGGTCCAGGCCGCCGACCCGCGCGGCGAGCGTCGTCTCCCCGATCGCGCCGAGCAGCACAGCGAACAGACCGATGGCGAGCACGAAGTTGGCGACAGGTCCGGCCAGCACGACCAGCATGCGTACCCATACCGGCTTGAAATGGAACAGCCGCCGCTCCGCACCGACGCCCTGCTCCAGCTGGATGCGCCGCTTCATGTCGGCCAGGCTCTCGGCGTCGGGGACGGTGGAGCTGGCGTTGGCGTCGCCGGTGAAGCGAACGTAGCCGCCGAGCGGTATCCAGCCCAGCCGCCACTCCACCCCGCCCCGATCCGTCCAGCTGGCGATCGCGCGTCCGAAGCCGATGGAGAAACGGTCCACCGCCACGCCCAACCAGCGCGCCACCAGGAAGTGGCCGAGCTCGTGCACGCTCACCACGAGCGTCAGCACGAAGATGAACGGTACGACCAGCGTAACGGCGCTCTGGATGAAGGCGATCATGGCGCGTCCTTGAGACTAGGGGCCGGCTTAGCTGACAGCCGTCAGGGACTGCAGCAAGTCGCGAGCCACCGCACGCGCGCGTACGTCCACATCGAAGGCGGCGTCGATGGGATCGTTGTGCGCGGACGCCAGCTCGCCTGCGCGCTCCATCCGCTCAAGTGTCCGCTCCACGGTGGCGGCGATGTCCAGGAAGCCGATGCGCCGGTCCAGGAACGCGGCGACGCTCGCCTCGTTGGCGGCGTTCAGGGCCGCGGGCGCTCCGCCGCCCATGCGCAGGGCCGTGCGCGCCAGCCGCAGCGCCGGAAAACGATCCGGATCGGGCGCCTCGAAGCTGAGCGTCGCGACCTGCGCCAGATCCAGCCCCGGCGCCGGCCAGGGCAGCCGATCCGGCCAAGCCCAGGCGCAGGCGATCGGCGCGCGCATGTCGGGCGGTCCGAGCTGCGCCAGGGTCGAGCCGTCCTGGTACTCGACGAGGCTGTGGATGACCGACTGGGGGTGCACGATGACGTCGACCTTCGGCTCGGGCGTGGCGAACAGGTAGGAGGCCTCGATCATCTCGAGCCCCTTGTTCATCATCGTGGCGGAATCGACCGAAATCTTGGCGCCCATGCTCCAATTGGGGTGGGCGACCGCCTGCTCTGGTGTCGCACCCGCCATTTGCGCCTTGCTCCAGGTGCGGAAGGGGCCGCCCGACGCAGTCAGGATCAGACGCTTGACCCGGTGCGCGCAGGCCGGCTGGAGCACCTGGAAGATGGCGGAGTGCTCGCTGTCCACGGGGATGACGGAGCCGCCGGCCGCCTCGGCCGCAGCCAACAGGGCGGGGCCGGCGCAGACCAGGCTTTCCTTGTTGGCCAAGGCGACGACAGCGCCTTTGCGGGCCGCCGCGAGCGTTGGGCGCAGCCCGGCGGCGCCCACGATGGCGGCCATGACCCAGTCGGCGGACTCCGCGGCGGCCACCACCGCGGCCTCTCCGGCGGCGGTCTCCAGCCCCGATCCGGCGAGGCGCTGCTTCAGCTCGGCATGGCGGGTCGCATCGGCGATGACGGTCAGGCGCGGTCGCCAGCGCAGGGCCTGCTCGGCCAGCCGTGCGACGTTACGCCCCGCCGCCAGGGCCTCCACGCGCACCTCCGCGCCCGACTTCTCCAGCAGGTCGAGGGTCGAGACGCCGATGGATCCGGTAGAGCCCAGGATCGCGATGGAGCGTGCAGCCATCAGCGCCAGCCCTGCCCCGGCGCGGCGTAGACGCTTTCGGTCTGGCTCATGACGGAACTCCGAATCGGATGGCCACACGCAAGGCGGCCATGGCCAGGGTGGCGAACATCAATCCATCCACCCGATCCAGCAGACCCCCGTGGCCGGGAATGAGGCTGCCGCTGTCTTTCACGCCGAAGCCGCGCTTGAGCACCGACTCGCATAGATCGCCGGCCATGGTGCCCAGACCTACCACGAGACCGGCCGCCCATGCCCATGCGGCGGTTGGCCCTCCCGGCGTCGGCATAGCCAGGGAGACCACCTCCGCCGCCGCCATCGCCGCCAGGATGCCGACGCCGAAGCCAGACCAAGTCTTCTTGGGCGAGATCTGAGGCCACAGCTTGGGTCCGCCCAGGACGCTCCCGCCCGCATAGGCCCCGATGTCGGCGGACCAAGTCGCCGCCAGCAGCATCAGCGTCCAGTCGCGGCCCTGCCCGCCGCTGCGAAGCCACAGGAGCGAGACCATGGGCACGCCGAGATAGAGCATGCCGAAAGCCTCGTGCATGGGCCCGTCGTCGCGACGCCAGATCATGGCCACGCCCCAGACGACCAGCGCGCCCGCCGCCACCGCCAGCCAGGCGCTCTTGAAGTAGCCGAGCTTCACCGCGACCGCGGCGCCGAGCAGCATGAGCGCCATGGTGACGCCCGCCCGGATCGGCGTCTCCGGCGCGCTCATGGTGGCCCACTCCAGGGCGAGCAGGCCGACAGCGCCCCAGACGACCAGCAGGAACCAGACGCCCCCGACCCACACTGCGCCGAGCGCCAGCGGCGCTAGGATTACGGCCGAAAGCACCCTCAGCCGAAGGTTCGACCAGTCAAATCGGCTGGCGCGAACCGCGTTCATGCCCGAAAGCTCGCACACAGAGATTTAGGCGACCTGCAGCGCGAGACTCGCTGGGATCGGCTTCCGCTTTCGACTGTCACGCTCTAACCGGTGGCTAGGACGTCGTCGACTTCGGCCCCACCATACCGCCGTTCCCGAGCGGCGTATTCCGCAATGGCTTCGCCTAGGGGCCCAGCGCCGTAGTCCGGCCAGAGCACGTCCTGGAACACCAGTTCGGCGTAGGCGGCCTCCCAGAGCAGGAAGTTGGAGAGCCGCTGCTCGCCCGAGGTGCGGATGATAAGGTCGGGCGGCGGTCCCTGGGATGTCGACAGGTGGCGCTCGAAGGCGGCTTCGTCGAAGGCGGCGCCCGACGCCAGGGTCGCGGCGTAGCGGCGAGCCGCCTCGGTGATGTCAGCGCGGCCGCCATAGTTGAAAGCGACCTGCAGGTGGAACCGGTCGTTGTCGCGCGTACGCCGCTCAGCCCGCTCGATGACCTCCAGCACATCGGCGGCGAGATCGTTGCGGCGCCCGATGACGTGCACGCGCACGCCCTCGCGCGCCAGCCGGTCCAGGTCGCTGGAGACGTAGGCCTTCATCAGCTTCATCAGCTCGGAGACCTCGTTGACGGGGCGCCGCCAGTTCTCCGTGGAGAAGCCGAACACGGTCAGCCATTGCACGCCGAACTCCGGCGCGGCCTCCACCGTGCGCTTCAGCGCGTTGACGCCGGAGCGATGGCCAAAGGTCCGCGGCAGGCCCCGCGCCTTGGCCCAGCGGCCGTTGCCGTCCATGATGATCGCCACGTGTCGAGGCGTGGTCGGCGCGGCTGAAGCGCCCCCGCGCGGTCCCAACATCGGGGCCATCGGCAAAACCTCCTTGGACGGGTCGACCCTCGGGCTGGCGAGTCCCGCTCCGGCCATTAAACCTGCATGATCTCTTGTTCTTTGGTTTTCAAGGCGTCGTCGACGCGCTTGACCGCGGCGTCGGTGAAGCCCTGAACCTCTTCGCCGGCCTTCTTAGCCTCGTCCTCCGAGCAGGCGCCGGACTTCTCGGCCTTCTTCAGGTCCTCCATGGCGTCGCGGCGCACGTTGCGCACGGCCACCTTCTGCTGCTCGGCGTACTTGCCGGCGAGCTTGGCGAGATCACGCCTGCGCTCCTCGGTCAGGGGCGGTATGGGGATGCGCAGCGTCTGGCCGTCGGTGAGCGGGTTCAGGCCCAGGCCTGCGGCGCGGATAGCCTTTTCGGTCGGTATCACCAGGGCCTTGTCCCAGACGCTGACGGTGATCATCCGCGGCTCCGGCACGCTGATCGAGCCGACTGAGCTCAGCGGCATGGTGGAGCCGTAGGCCTCCACCGTTATGGGCTCCAGCAGGCCGGCGTTGGCTCGCCCGGTGCGCAGGCCGCCGAACTCCTCCTTCAGCGCGTCGACCGCCTTGTCCATGCGGTCCTTGTATTTGGTGAGGTCGGGCTTGCTCATGAGGGTCCGCAGGGTCTCGGGTTCAAACGGCCTGGAGCGGCTGTTCCATGATCACGGTGTGCACCCCGCTCCCCATCATGACGTCCACCAGGGCGCCGGGACGACGGATGGAGAACACCACGATCGGGATGCCGCTCTCGCGCATCAGGCTGATGGCTGAAGCGTCCATCACCTTAAGGTCCTGCGACAGGACCTCAAGATAGCTGAGCCGGTCATAGCGCACCGCGTCCGGGTCGCGCTTGGGATCGGCGGTGTAGACGCCGTCCACGCTGGTGCCCTTCAGCAGGGCGTCACAGCCCATCTCGGCGGCGCGGAGCGCTGCGGCGGTGTCGGTGGTGAAGAAGGGGTTGCCCGTGCCGGCGGCGAAGATCACCACCCGGCCCTTCTCCAGGTGGCGCGCGGCGCGGCGGCGGATATAGGGCTCGCAGACCGAGGCCATGGGGATGGCCGACTGCACCCGCGTCTCTACCCCGTTGCGCTCCAGGGCGTTCTGCATGGCCAGCGCGTTCATGACGGTGGCCAGCATGCCCATGTAGTCGGCGCTGGTGCGATCCATGCCCTTGGCCGCCCCCGACAGGCCGCGGAAGATGTTGCCGCCGCCGATCACCAGGCACAGCTGCACGCCGAGCGCGGCGATGCCGGCGACGTCCTTGGCCACCCCGTCCACGGTGTTCATGTCGATGCCGTAGGGCGTATCTCCCATGAGCACCTCGCCCGACACCTTGAGCAGCACTCTTTGATAAAGGAGCCGCGGCGGGACGGACGCGAGGGGCAGGGTCATGGGGATCGCCTCGCTGGCCGTCGGAGTGGCGGGCCACAATAGCGATCCATGGGGCAGGCGCACCTACCAAGCGCAGCGCGCGACGGATTGCCCGAGGCGCGTGATCCTTAAAGGCCGAGCGCCGCCCTCACCGCGGCTGGCCACTCCGCAGCGCTGGCACCGTGGGTTGCGAACAGGGCGACCGCCAGCCGGTCCATGCCGAAAGCGACGCAGCCGGTATGGGCCGGCGCGCCGTCCGCCTGCTCAAGGCCCCAGGTCAGGCCGAAATGGTCCTGGTGGTAGTTGAAGCTCATGCAGGCGGTCGGCCTGTCCGCCGAGATCACCGGGACCAGCAGCTCGAACTTCAGCGACTGCTGGCGCTGGGAGACCGCCATCAGCTGGCCGCCGCGCCCGAAAAACGGATCGTTGGCGACCTCTACCGCGTGAGGCAGCCCCAAGGTTTCGGCGAGGGCCGTGGCGGTCGCGATCCAGCCCTCGCGGAAGGCGGCGATCTGCTCGGCCGAGCCGACCCGGACGTACTCACGCATGCGAAAGGACTGCAGCCGGTCCAGGTCGCGCGACGGTTCGCGCCGGAAGCAGTCGCAGCCCACGTCGAACAGCAGCCCCTCGGCGGGCATCGGACCGCGCGCCGCCGCGATCGGATAGATCGGGTAGCAGCTCGCCGGCGTCAGCACGAGGTCGGCCACGCCGAGCTGGTCGGTGTAGGTCCCGCCCTCCACGAAGCGGCTGACGGCGCCGCGGATGTCCGCCTCGCTCCCGTCCATGCAGCACACGCAGCCAAGCAGGTTGGGGAAGCTCTTCAAATAGCCGGAGGTCTCCAGCACGGCCCGGCTCATCACCGGAGGGAAGCGGAACACCTCGCACGCCGGATCGCGATGGCGGGTGATCAGCGCGGCGAGCGCCTCCACCACGGCCTCGTAGGCGCCGGTGCGCGCATAGACCCCGTCGGCGCCCATGGAGCGGAACAGCGTTGCGGCGAGGCCCTGGAGAGGCGCTGCGGGCGCGGGATCGTCTGGGCGGAGGGCGAGGCTGGTCATGAAGGCGCTCCTTCGGCCGGGGCTTAGGCGAACAGGCTACGGGGCGTCTCGGCCATCACGGCGCTGACGCCGAGGTTGGCCAGGATGCGGTCGTTGTTGATCATGATCGGCGCCGACAGGATGTCGCGCAGCGCGCGTCCCTGGCTGGCCTCGCCGTCGTTGCGATAGCCCGACAGCCCACAGGTGCGCATGGCGCTCATCACCGCGCTCAGCGCCAGCTCCGACGCCTCCACCTTCAGAAGCGTGATCCGGGTCTGGAAGTCCAAGGCGGCCAGGGCGGCTGGGTCGTCGGCGATCGCCGCGTAGCGCTCCAGGGCGTCGGCCACGAACGCGCGCAGCGCCCGCAGCTGGCCCGTCGCGCGGTTGAAGTGGGCTGCGGCGGGCGGCGTCTGGCCGGACCGAGCCGCCTTCCTCAGGAACAGCCGCGCCCGTTCCACCGAAGCGGCCGCCACGCCGGCCCAGACGCTGGACCAGAGCAGATGCGCCACCGGCGTCATGGTCTGCGCATGAATCTGCGCGTACGGCTGGTGCAGCACCTGCAGCTCGTGGCCGCGCGCCTTCAGGGCGAAGCCGGCGCTGCGCGTGCCGCGCATGCCCAGCGTCTCCCACTCGCCGGTGAGCGTGAGGCTGTAGTCGGCGGCGCGAAACACCACCAGCACCTGGTCGGAGGGCCCGGCGTCGGGCGCGCGGCGGGCCGTGGTCACCACCGCGTCCGCCTCCGCGCCATAGGACATCACCGTCGCCGCCCGCTCCAGGGCGATGTCGCAGCCGTCGCGCTCGATGGCCGCGGTGCTGGAGCGCACGTCGCCGCCGCCCTGGCCCTCAGTGGTGGACGAGGCCAGCAGCAGCTGGTCCCGCGCCAGCTCGCGCAGGAAGTCCATGTGCCAAGGGCTGGCCTCGCAGTGGTTCACCAGGCAGGCGGCCTTGATCTGGTGCATGGCGAAGATCATCGCGGTGGAGGCGCAGGCCTGGCCCAGCCGATGGCAGACCTCGGCCAGCGTGGTGATGGAGGCGCCCTCTCCGCCCAGCGCCACCGGGACCAGGGCGCCGAGCAGCCGCTCCGCCTTCAGCGCCGTCATCGCCTCGTTCGGGAAGCGGCCCTGGACGTCGACGGCATCGGCGAACCGCGCGGCGATGGCGGCCACGGTCTCCGCTCGGGCGATGAGGCCTTCCGGCGAGGGGACTTGGGCGGCCTGCGCCAGCTGTATCAACATGATCGGCCTCGTCTGCAGTCGGGCGCCTCGGTTCAACAAGCGTGCCAGCCGGTCCAGCCATCGCGAGGCGATCCTCCCGCCGCCTAACCTCGCCTTTACCCGCCTGGGGCTATGCGGACGCCGACGGGGGAGATGCAGATGGCGGCGCAGGCGGCGACGAGGCCGGAAGCGAGTGATGGCGAAACCCTCGCGCGCGTGCTGGCGCTAGCTAGCGCCATGCTGGCCCGCAAGGGCCGCGCGGCTCCCGACGCCGATCACGACCTGCGCAAGGCCGGCCTCAGCTCGCTCGACTCGGTGAACCTCATGCTGGCGGTGGAGGGCGAGTTCGACCTGTTCATCCCGCAAGGCGAGATGACGCCGCAGAACTTCCGCAGCTGCGCCAGCATCGCGCGCCTGCTCGCCCGCCTCGCCTGATCGGCGAGCCCGCCCCGTGAGCGCGCCGGAGCTCGATCCGCGCGCCGCCCGCCTGCTGCAGATGCTGGCCGCGGGCGAGGCGGCAGGCGGTC
>CAXTUT010000087.1:0-8497 GCA_964247465.1 uncultured Caulobacteraceae bacterium
TGTAGCCAAGCCCGATCGGCTGCCGGTCGTGCTCAGCCCCGAGAGGTGGCGTTGCTGCTGCAGTGCGCGCCGAGCCTGAAGACCAAGGCGGCGCTGAGCGTGGCCTATGGCGGCGGGCTGAGGGCCTCGGAGATCGTCCACCTGAAGATCGGCGACATCGACAGCGCACGCATGCTGATCCGGGTGGAGCAGGGGCCGCAAGGACCGCTACGTCATGCTTTCGCCCGATCTGCTGGATCTGCTGAGGCGGACCGCCAAGCCGCGGGGCTGGCTGTTCCCTGGTCGCGACCCTGGCCAGCCGATCACCACCCGTCAGCTGAACCGCGCCTGCCATGCGGGCGGCGGCGACCGCGGCGCTGGACAAGCGCGTCTCGCTGCACACCCTGCGCCACAGCTTCGCCACGCACCTGCTGGAGCGCAAGACCGACATCCGCGTCATCCAGGTCTTGGCATCGGCCACAAGAAGCTCGACACGATCGCGATCTATACGCGCGTGGCGCTCAAGACGATCGGGCAGGTGCAGAGCCCGTTCTCGCTGCTGAAGCCGCCCCCGCCGGCCTGAGCCCGCCACGCCCGTGTCGCGGCCATCCCTGGAGGTGGCCGATGTCCTGCACCGCCATGGCGAGGCTTTCCGCCGGGCCCATGCAGGCCATCTGAGCCTTGGCCAGCTCAAGGTCATCTCCGCCATCTCGGACTGCCGCACCGCGGTCATGGGCGGCCATGTCTCGCGTTGCGACGACTGCGCCCACACCGCGGTCGCCTACAACTCGTGCCGCAACCGCCACTGCCCAAAATGTCAGGGGACCGCCGCCCAGGCGTGGCTGGCCGAGCGGAGGGGACCTGCTGCCCACGCCCTACTACCAGGGCGTCCGCCCTCGCGATCGCGGACGGCTTGCGGAGGCGATTGACGAGCCCGCGTTCGCCAACCTTCATACGGCGCCTGGCCTCCGCCCGGCGTACCGGGACTGGACTTTCCCTTCTTCGACTTGTGGCGCTTGCGCGGAGCTGTAGGTGTCGAGCCGAACGTGCGGCCAGCCCTCGACGAGGTGACCGAGCTGTTCGGGCCGTCGCCGGGGCATGAGGGTCCGACTGTCCTCGTCGCCCCGATCGACAAGGCCGTGCCGTCGCTGCTCTGATCAGACAAGCTACATGTGCTTGCAGACCTGCCACTATTCTTTAAGGTTCGACCGGCTGCCGTCGATGATCTTACGCCCGGCCTTCTGGGTCGACCCCGATCCACCGCTTCAACCCCTCCAGCGAACGGAACTCCGATAGCCCGTGGACCTGGCTGTCCGGCGTCACGCCTTGCATGAGCCGGACGAGCGCGTCGCCGGGCCCGAGTTCGAGGACCTTCGCCACCCCGGCGCCTCGGCAGGCGTCCATGCAGGCGGCCCAGTCGATCGTCTGGCTGATCTGGCGGGCGAGCTTGTCCAGGCCGGCGCTCACATTGAAGACCGCCCCGCCGTCGACGCCGCTCAACAGCCGCAAGCCGGAGGGAACCTCGTCGGCCACCGGCGCTATGGCCAGCGCCTTTCGGAATCGATCGCTCGCCTGATGCAGCAAGGGCGTATGCGAGGCGACGGCCACCGGAAGCCGCGTCGCCTGGGCGCCGTGCGCTTCAGCATCCTTGATGAAGGCCTCCAGTGAACGACGGACGCCGCCGACCAGCATCTGATCCGGCGCGTTGACGATGGCTACGTGGCAGTGGTGGGCGCGGCAGAACGGTTCCAGTTCTCGTCTTGGGAGGCCGCGCATCGCGGCCAGGCCGGATGGCTCTTTAGTGGCGTCATCCATCGCCGAGGCGCGCTTGACGGCGAGGCCGATGACGTCCTCTGCGTCGAGCAGGCCTGCGACGCCCCACGCGGCGAGCTCGCCCACGCTGTAGCCCGCGACGATAAGCGGGCGTGGGACCACGTCGCCCAGGACAGCCCAGGCGGCCATGGCCTGCGTGCAGCACAGGATCTGCCCGGTCTCGTTGGCGTGCAGCTCGTCCGGGCTGGCGTGCCGGACCAGATCGCGCGGGTCGTGGCCGCCTAGCGCCGCCTTGGCCGCCTCGAACACTCCCGCGGCTTGCGGAGCGTCGGCCAGCAGGTCGAACATGCCGGCGGCCTGCGAGCCTTGACCGGAGCAGAGGATCGCCGTGCCCGTCACGACAGGCGGCCCAGACCATCGATGAACACGGTGGCGGCGAGCAGGTCTGCGCACCCTCCGGGGCTGAGGCGTCTGGCGACGAACCCCCGGTGCACGCGAGCCGCCCGCTTCCGCCAGTCCGCCTGCCCGACGCCGCCCTCAGCCAAAAACCCGGACGCCTGCTCGCGGGCGAAGGCGAGACCTTCCGCGCCGCCGCGGTGAAGCAGGTTGGTGTCCTCCACTGACCGCAGCAGGGCGAAGAAGGCCTGCACGCGTGCCGCCTCCGCGTCGCCGGGCGTCAGCGTGCGGCCGAGCTGCAGCGCGGGCAGGCCGATGGCGAGCACATGTGGGAACCCGGCGGCGGCCTGCGCCCGGGCGCCGCCGGCGCTGAAGCGCAGCAGGGCTGCTGCGCCGTGGCTGTGCAGGGGAATGGGGCCGCGCACGATGGCGCGTCCCCAGCGCTGGCGCACGATGGCGCCCAGCCGCGAGGGGAGCGATCTAGGATCCCAGCCGTCGACCGCCGGATCAGTCAAGACGGCCCCGGCGGCCGCGCACAGCAACCCCAGGCAGAAGATCGCGCCGCGATGGGTGTTGACGCCACCCGTCGCCCCCATCATCGCCCGCTCCGCCGCCAGGCCGATCGCACGCAGGTCCGCCATCGCGGCGCCGGAGGCGCCGGCCGTGGCCAGCTCGGCATAGAAGGATTGCAAGGCCGCGGCGCTGGCCCTGAACGTACCGGCGTCCATGTCGGTGTGGCTGCCCGCATCGACGTGGCTGACCAGCCCCGGCTTCGGCCAGGTTTCCACCTCGGCCAGCAAGGCGGCCGTCGCCGTAGCCGCCACCCGCGCGCTGAGGTCGATGTCGGCGGTGCGACGGACTTGCTGAGGCGCCGCGGCCGTCATGCCGGAACACGCGAGCGGAACAGCCCAGCTGTCGGCCGCACCTCCACGCCGTCCATCGTCTTGGCCAGCACCGTAGAGCCGTCCGCGCGCCGCGCCCGGGCGAACTCCCGCCAGTTCACTCCGGCCCCATCGGACAGCACCAGCTCGCCATCCAGGCGAAGCGGCCCGGTGGCGTCGAGCCGGGCGAGCGTCTGGACCACCTGCTCCGCGACCGCCTCGCCAGGCACGCGCCACAGCAGGTCCAAGTCCGATCCTGCGGTCAGGTAGGCCAGCCCGGTCAAGTGCTCCCACAGCAAGCCGCCGAACACGAAAGGCTCGGCGCCCGCGTCCTCACCGACCGCGACGAGGCTTGCGATGACGCGCCGCCAGTCGGTGGGGGCGGCGGCCTTGGCGTCGCGCAGGAGGACCGGAGGCGCTGCGGCCAGCGCGGCTCCGGGTGGGAAGCCGACTGCGATCCGCCGCTTGCCGTGGCTGGGCGGTAGCGGCACGGCCGTGGGCACGTCGTTCATCCCCTCGCCGGGCAGGCGGCGGCGGACGATGACGGGCCGGCCCAGCCGCACCCAATCCTTCAATAGCGGCGCCTCCGCCAAATCCGGACGACTTCGCAGCATCGCGTCCCAGGCCTGGAGGCCGGGACGCAGCAGGTCATGCCGTTGCAGCATCGTGCCCCTTGCCGGTCGCCGCCGCGACGACCTGCAGGGCGACCTTCGCCGCCATCGGCCTGCCCTTGCGCTCGGCGCCGAGCTGGTCGCGCACGTCCTGCTGCTCGGTCCGGGCCAGCGAAGCCTCCAGTTGCTCATCGAGCGGCGCCTTAGCGTCCCAGACCTCCGCCACGGCGCCGGTCTGAGCGAGATGGTCCAGCCCCGGCGCGAACACGGGCGTGGTCTTCGCCATATCCTTCAGCTTGTCCTGCGGAAGCTTAGTCACTCGAGCGATCGACGGCAGGTCCATCACCGCCGGCTCCGCCCCCGGCAAGGCCACCAAGCTGTCGGTCGCCAGCGCCGTCGCCAGGAACGCCCCCGCCGACGCCCGCCCATATTCCAGCCCGATCGTGCGGTGCCCCTGCTGGCTGGCCAGGAGCAGGCACTTGGCAAGGTGCGCGAGGTATTCGTTCAGACCGATCATCTCCTCGCGCCGGGCCATCAGCTGCCCCTCTGTATCCACCAGCACCAGGATCGGGACGTCGCCACCTGCTTCCACCACGCCCAGCACGTGCTCCCCTAGTTGCAGCACCCCGGCGGAGCCCAGCGGTCGACCGTTCGCGACCCCGATCACCGCGATGGGTTCGCCGCCACGGCGTTTAGCGTGGCCGGTGATCCAACCGTCCTTGCTGGTCTTCACGCCATGTCCGTCAGGAAACAGCCCCTTGAGAACCTCATCGAGCGTCATGGTTGGCCTCCTTCAGGCGGTCCGCAAGCCCGGCGAAGGTCGCCTCGTCCATGTCCCGGATGGCTTCCGGGTCCCTGACGCCCAGGGCCTGCCACATGGCGACGGCGTCGTCGCAGCGCCCAAGAGTCCGACGCCGTTCAGTCAGGCGGGCCTGCTCCGCCTTGAGCGTCTTCAGGCCGAACTTCGGGGCGTGGCCGAGCACGGCTATCGCGGCTTTGCGGAAGGCGCTCATGGTGTCGTCCGCGAAGGCGTCCGCTCCGCCGATGAGCCTGCGGTTCTTGCCGCCGACCACGCTCCAGACCAGGGCCTTGTCGGCAGCGTCGAACTCCTCGACGCCCTTGTTGGTCTCAATGACTTCAGGACCGGTCACGCCAATGCGGCCCTCTTCGGAGATCACGATACGCGAGCAAGTCGCAGCGGTCAGCCCCGCACCCCCGAACGCGCCAGACTTCCCGCCGACCAGGGCGATCACCGCCACCCCGGCGCACCGGGCTTCGACGACGGCGCGCATGACCTCGGCCACGGCCAGCTCGCCCGCGTTGGCCTCCTGGAGCCGGACGCCGCCACTGTCGAGCAGCAGCAAGACGGTCCTTGGAAGGTCATGATGATCGCGCGCCGCGCGAAGCAGGCCGACGATCTTGGCGCCGCTCACCTCGCCGAACGTCCCCCCCATGAACTGGCCCTCCTGGGCCACGAGCAGGACATGTCTCCCGTCCAGCAGGCCACGGCCGATCACGACCCCGTCGTCGAAGGCGGCCGGCAGATCGAACAGGGCGAGGTGCGGGCTCTGGACCCGCTCGGCCGGGCCCAGGAACTCGGTGAAGCTGCCGGGGTCCAGCAGGCCCTCCACCCGCTGTCGCGCGGTCGCCTGGAACCAGCTCGCCTGATCGTGGGTCGCAGCTTCCTCCATCACTTGGCCTCCATCAGCGCGGCGCCCTGCATCAGCCGCAGATAGACCGTGTCCGGCCGAGCCCCGCCGTCATTGATCGAGATGCGCAGGCCGCCAGGCGAGGAGCGCTCCACGAATTCGGCCACGACGGCCCTCCAGATCTCGTCGAAACCCCTGACTGACGTGTTGACCTCGATCTCGCAGTGCGCGCCTGACAGCACGCGCTCCAGCAGGACCTCCAGGTTACCGGAAGCCACCACGCCGACGATCGCCTGGTCCATCTTGCCGCCGAGCCGGGTCTTGGCGGTATGCCGGATTTTGAGCTTCTCCATCGCGCGATGCCTCCTACCAGTTCCGGAACTTGGCCGGCGGGTCGTACAGGTTACCCGACCAGCGCATCAGGTCCTTGACCGAACGCGCGGCGAGCAGGCTTCGGTGCGCGTCGAGCGGGTTGATGCCGAGATCCTCCGGACGCTGGATGATCTTGCGCTCTCGCAACGCCTCCACCGCCTTGCGATCGCGCGCACGGCCCACGTCGGTGAAGCCGGCGACGCCCCGGATGGCCTGCTCGCGCTCCTGCGCGGTGCGGCACAGCAGCAGGTTGGCGATACCCTCCTCGCTGACGATGTGGGTGACGTCGTCGCCGTAGATCATCACCGGGGCAAGTTCGAGCTTGAGCTTCTCCGCCAGGTTCAGGCTGTCGAGCTTCTCGACGAAGGTCGGCGTCATCTTGGAGCTGAACGTCTCGACGATCTGCACCACTAGCTTGCGGCCGCGCACCAGCGTTGGGTTCCCATCGGACGCTTCGCGGCCCGCCTTCAGCCAGGGATCGCTTGGATGGCGACGGCCGTGCGCGTCGCACCCCATGTTCGGCGCGCCGCCAAACCCTGCGATGCGGTCCTGGGTGATGGTCGAGCTGTTGCCGTCCAGGTCGATCTGCAGGGTGGAGCCGATGAACAGGTCGGTCGCATACAGCCCGGCTGTCTGGCAGAACATCCGGTTCGATCCCATCGAGCCGTCCCGCCCTGTGAAGTAGATGTCGGGTCGGGCGCGCATGTAAGCATCCATGCCGACCTCCGATCCGAAGCTGTGGATCTGCTCGACCCAGCCGGACTCGATGGCGGGGATTAGCGTGGGATGAGGATTAAGCGCCCAGTGAGTGCATATCTTGCCCTTCAGCCCCAGCTTGTCCGCATAGGTCGGCAGCAGCAGCTCGATGGCGGCGGTGTTGAAGCCGATGCCATGGTTGAGCCGCTTGACGCCGTAGTCCGCATAGATGCCTTTGATGACCATCATGGCGCTCAGGATCATCGCCTCGGTGACCTGCGCCGGGTCACGGGTGAAGAGCGGCTCGACGTAGAACGGCTTGGGAGACTGCACGATGAAATCGATGCGGTCGCCCGCCACGTCCACGCGCGGCAGCTTATCCAACACTTCATTGACCTGGGCCACGACTATGCCCTGCTTGAAGGCTGTCGCCTCGATCACGACGGGGGAGTCCTCGGTGTTGGGACCCATGTAGAGGTTGCCCTCGCGGTCGGCGGCGCGGGCCACGGTAAGGGCGACGTTTGGGGTGAGATCGACGAAGTAGCGGGCGAAAAGTTCAATATAGGTGTGGATCGCCCCGAGCTCGATCACGCCGTCGTTCAGGGCGCGCGCCACCGCCCCGCCCTGCGTTCCGGAGTAGGAGTAGTCGAGCCTCTTCGCGATGCCCTTCGTGAACAGATCGAAGTGCTCGGGCAGCACGAGCCCGGACTGGACGATGTGCAGGTCGTGGATTGTCTTGGGATCGGCATTGGCCAGAGCGCCGGCGAGGAAGTCAGCCTGCTTCTGGTTGTCGCCTTCCATGCACAGCCGGTCGCCAGGCCGGATGACCGCCTCCAGCAGTGCGGTGGCGTCCTCAGACTTGACCATCTTGCCCCGCGCAAACTTCGCGCCCGCCTCCAGACGCTCATCGCGCGACCGCTGCCCCTTCCGCCAGTCGGCCATGTCCTTCATGTCTAGGTTTCTCCTATCGGAGTTGCACGATTGAAATGGGCTGGAGGCGTCAAAATTGCCCCATTCCCGACGTGAGATAGATCGCGACGGAGAGCGTTGCGGCGCTGAGCACCGTGCTCGCGATGAGCGTCGTTCCGGGCACGCCGGGCGAGATACCGAAGCGCAGGCCGAACAGGATTCCAAAGAAGCCGGCCGGAAGGGCGGCGAGCACGATGGCTTCCCGGGCCGTCAGCGCCGCCACGCCGAACACCCAAGCCAAGGCAGCGACGAGAAGCGGATGGGCGATGTTCGATACCAGCGTCTGTACCGTCACGTTCGCATCCAGCTTCAGCGCCTGAGCGGAGACGATGAGGCCGGTGAGGAACAGGCCCGCTCCGCCCGCCACCTGGCCCATAAGGGTGAACGACCGAGTCGCGAACTCTGGAAGCCCGATGCCCGTCAACACGAAAGCGACCGCCGCCACAGGGATCAGCACGATCGGCTTGCGGAATGCGCTGACGAGGGAGGCGCCCACGCTCTTACGGCTGTCCTTCGCGCTGCGTTCGAGGATCACCAAGGTGATAGGCGATACCACGATGGCGCCACATGCGATGGCCACCGCCACACAGACCAGGCGCCTTGATCCGAGCAAGGCGGCGATGAGCGGAAGTCCGGCGGACGCGTAGTTCGGCAGCGATGTCGTGAGCGCCTGGAGAGAGGCTTCCGAGGCCGAGAAGCCGTAAATTCGGCGCGCCAGGACGTAGGTGACCGCAAACAACACGAGCATGGACCCGGAAAGCAGGGCCGCTAAAGTAAGTTGCGCCAACAACTCTGAACGTGACGCCTGAACAACGGCTGCGAAAATCGACGCTGGGACCGCGAAATCCATGACCAGGGCGTTGAGTTCGCTGACATGCTTGTTGTCAAGGTCTCGGGTCTTGCCGCCGACGTAGCCGAGCGCGATGCCGAAGAAGACGGGAACGAGCGCGTTCAGGATTGTATTGATCATCACCAGCCCCGTCTGCGCGTCACGCAAAGTCTTTCGCCTCAGAATGCGGCTTCGGGAGTCGCATAGAGGCCTGTGGTTGTCCGCTCATAGCGATGCCGCCCAAATCGCCCATCGTTCGATATCAGCGCGCGTGATCCGCCCCTGCACCTAGTGCACTGACTCAGACGGAAGGTGCAGGCAGTCTGGCGAGCTTGTCAAAGA
>CAXTUT010000088.1:0-8494 GCA_964247465.1 uncultured Caulobacteraceae bacterium
GAACCTGAACCCCGCCCTGCCGATGAGCTGGCGCATGCTGGAGGGGCTCTACCGCATGGGCGGCGACGCGGCGAACGCCGCCGCCGCCGCCGCTCACGTCGCCACGCTGGAGGCGCTACCCCGCGAGGTCGTCGCCGCCACCTCGCTCTTCGCCGACGGGGAGCTCGTGCGGGCGGAGGCGATCGTGCGCGCCTTCCTCGTGCGCCACGGCCATGAGGTGGAGGCCATGCGGCTCCTGGCCCGCATCGGCATGGCGCGGGAGGTCTACGACGACGCCGAGGCGCTGCTCGAAGGCGTGCTGGAGCTCGCGCCGGACTACACCGCCGCCCGCCACGACTACGCCCAGACCCTCCTCCAGCGGCATAGGTTCGCCGAAGCGCGGGATGAGGCCCGGCGCTTGCTCGAGACCGACCCGCATAATCTCGCCTATAAGGAGGCGCTGGCCACCGCCTCCGTCGGGCTCGGCGACCAGGAGACGGCCATCGCACTCTACGGCGACCTGCTGGCCGCCCGGCCCGGCGCCGCCGACGTCCACCTCTGGCTCGGCCACGCCTTGAAGACAGTGGGGCGCACGGCGGAGGCGGTGGTCTCCTACCGCGCCGCCGCGGCCGCGCGAGGCGACTTCGGCGACGCTTACTGGAGCCTCGCCAACCTGAAGACCTACCGCTTCCAGCCGGCGGAGACCGCGGCCATGCAGGCGGCCGAAGCGGCGTCCGGCACGGCGACGGTGGACCGCTACCATCTGGATTTCGCCCTCGGCAAGGCGCTGGAGGACGAGGGTCGCTTCGAGGAGGCCTGGCGCTACTACCAGGCGGGCAACGCGCTGAAGCGGGCGGAGAGCCGCTACCGCCCCGAGATATTGGAGACCAACACGCGCCTGCAGAAAGCCGTCTGCACCCCGGCCTTCTTCAAGGGGCGCCGAGGATGGGGCGAGCCTTCGATCGATCCCATCTTCGTGGTGGGACTACCGCGCTCGGGCTCCACGCTGATCGAGCAGATCCTGGCGTCGCACAGCATGGTGGACGGCACGCAAGAGCTGCCGGACGTCCAGGCCATCGTGCTCGACCTGCAGGGGCGCGATCCGGACCTCGACCACCCCCGCTATCCCGGCGCGCTCACCGGGCTGACGGCGGAAGACGCCGCCTCGCTGGGGCGGCGCTATCTGGCGGGCGCAAGGCCGCACCGGCGCGGCGCGGCGCGCTTCGTGGACAAGATGCCCAACAACTTCCGCCACGTCGGGCTGATCCAGCTGATGCTGCCGAACGCGGTGGTCATCGACGCCCGTCGCGAGGCGATGGCCTGCTGCGTCTCAAACCTCAAGCAGCTGTTCGCCCAGGGGCAGGAGTTCGCCTACAGCGTGGAGGACATCGCGCGCTACTACCGCACCTACGTGGAGCTGATGCGCCACTGGGACGAGGCGCTGCCCGGCCGTGTGCTCCGCGTGGAGAACGAGACGCTGGTGGACGACCTGGTAGGCCAGGTCCGACGCATCCTCCACCACTGCGACCTGCCGTTCGAGGAGACCTGCCTGCGCTTCCACGAGACCCGACGAAGCGTCCGCACGCCGAGCTCCGAGCAGGTCCGCCGCCCCATCTCGAGAAGCGGCGTTGATCAATGGCGGGACTACGAGCGTTGGCTTGATCCGCTCAGAGCAGCGCTCGGCGAGACCCTTCGTTCAAGCTCCCAGCTTGCGGCCGCCCACGGCCTGGCGGCCGCCGCTTCGTAGCTCAACAGTCTACTTGCTCGGACATGGCGAAGGCGTCGTTCACCTCGATGCCGAGGTAACCGGGCGTAATGACGCGTGCTCATGTGCTCGCCGGTGCGGCTGCGGCTCAGAAACGGCCCGTCATCCTCTCGCGGCCGCAAAGCTTCAGCCAGGCTGCGAGCGCCTCGCGTGTCGTGTCAGTCATTTTGCATGGCGCCGGGGTGTCGCGGTATCTGGCTCCATCCTGATCGCCTCGACCAACGGCTTGCCGGTCGCGGTGGCGTAGCACCCGTCACCGCAGTTGGGCGCGGCGCCGTCCTGCGGCAGGCAGTATGGGACTGGCCAGCAACGTCAGGGACATAAGAGTTGGTTGCCTGCCTTTGAGGCGACTCCAAACAAGCCTGTGCGGACCTTTGTCGCCAAATCAGTGTAGCTGAAAGGCTTGGCTAGAAGTTCGACGCCGGCTTCCAAGCGCTGATTGGTGGTGATCGCCTCACGCGCATATCCGCTCGTAAACAGCACCGGCAAGTTCGGACGCCGCCTGCGTGCATGATCAGCTACGTCGCGACCGTTTAAAGGCCCCGCCAGCACCACGTCGGTGAAGAGCAGATCGATCCGGCGAGTGTCGTCGAGGAACTCGAGCGCTGATGGGCCGTCGCTCGCTTCCAGGACCTCGTATCCGAGTTCGCGCAGGACTTCGCAGCTATAGGTGCGGACATCGAGGTCGTCCTCCACGACCAGGATGGTCTCTCCCTCAAGCGCCCTTTCCGTAGGCGCTTCGCTGACCTTCTCCTCATGGACAAGCTGCCCCCTGAAGCGCGGCAGATAGAGCGTCACCGTCGTCCCCCGGCCGAGGCTAGATTCGATCCGCAGGTGCCCGCCGGACTGTTTGACGAAGCCGTAGACCATGGAAAGGCCGAGCCCTGTGCCTTTTCCTACCTCCTTGGTCGTGAAGAAGGGTTCGAACACCCGCGCCATGGTGTCTTCCGACATGCCCGCGCCTACGTCGCAAACCGCAAGCGATACGTACTGGCCGGCTTTGGTCTCTTCATCAGCGTCCGCCTCGCTGACCAGGCCATTCGCGGTGATGATGGTCAGCGTTCCGCCGGGCGCCATCGCATCGCGGGCGTTGACGGCCAAGTTCAGCAGCGCGTTCTCGAGTTGGTTGGCGTCGGCCTCCACGATCCAGAGGTCATGGGCGAGCTTGGTGTGGATGGTCACCGTCTCGCCGAGCGTGCGACGCATCAGCTCCGACATGCCCTCCACCAGGCTGTTCGGATCCAGCGGCGTCGGGGCCAGGGGCTGGCGGCGAGAGAAGGCCAGCAGGCGCTGGGTCAGCGTCGCGGCGCGCTGGGCGCCCGACATGGCGTTGTCGATCCCCCGGCGGACGCGATCCTCGCCGGGCCCGAGCCGGCGCGTGACCATCTCCAGGTTGCCGACGACGATCTGGAGCAGGTTGTTGAAGTCGTGGGCGACGCCGCCGGTGAGCTGGCCCACCGCCTCCATCTTCTGGCTCTGGCGCAGCGCGTCGTTGGCGTGCTGGCACTCGGTCACCGCGGCGGCGACGCGGTTCTCAAGGCTGGCGTTCAGGGCGGACAACTGCGCCGCCTTCTCGTCCAGCTCGGCGTACAGGGCGACGACGCCGCGGTTGGTTGTCTCCAGTTCCGCGTTCAGCCGCTCGCTCTCTTCCTGCTTGGCCTTCAGCGCCGCCAGGCTCTCCAGCAGCTCCTGGTTCTGGGTGCGCACCTCCGCCAGCGGATCGTTCGCGCCCGTGGCCGCCAGGGTGTCGCCGATCTGGCGCAGCAACGCCGCGCTAACCGGGTGCGCCGACAGAGGCAGGAGCTTGCCGAGGGTGACCGTCGTGCCGTCCGCGGCTCTCGACTCGATGTCGAACCGGTCCATCAGGCGACGCGCGCCGGAGATGCCTACGCCCATCCCGGTCATGCTCGTGAAGCGGCCTTCCAGGATGGCGGCCAGGTTGGCGATGCCGGGGCCCTTGTCTCGGATCACGACCCGCAGGCTTGCCGGCGCGCCCTTTTGCAGCGCGAACTCGACTCGGCCGCCGCCGCCGTACATCCCGGCGTTGCGCGCGATCTCGGAGACGGCGGTGGCGATGCGGGTCCGGTCCTGCGCCTCGAAGCCGAGCAGCTGGGCGATCTGGCGGGCGCGCTGGCGCGCGGCGACGACGTCGGCCTCCTCGATCAGGGCGACGGTCAGGATCGGCGAGGCGCTCACACCGCCTCCATCCGGCAGACCAGCACGGTGACGTCGTCCCGACCACGGTTGAAGTCGCGATACAGCACGCCCGCGATCAAGCTAGGGTGACGCAGGCTGAGGCCGGGATAGGCGTCCAGCCGCCAGTTGGTGGCCAGCCCATCGGACGCCAAGATCACCAGCATGGCGTCGCCGATGGGATAGGTGAAGCCGCGCATGTGTTTGGCGATATGGCCGATGGTGCCGTTGTTGGACACCATGCGGCGCATGCCCTGGCCGGCGTCCACGATGGTGGCGGCGATGTTTCCGACACCGGCGAACACGATTTCGCGCGCGGTATGGTCAACGCGGGCGATGGCGACGGCGGCGCCGCGGGTGGCGCGCATGGCCGCGTGCATGGCGGCCAGCACCTCGCTTGGCGCCTGCTCGCTGAATTTGGTGAAGACCTGCACCGCGGCATGGGACGCCTCTGCCGCGGAGGGACCATGGCCAAGGCCGTCGGCCACCATCAGGGTGACCCGCGCTTCGCCGTCCGCCTTGCACCAGCTGTCGCCGCAAGCCTCCTCGCCTGGCATGGCGACGGTGACCGCGCCATAGGAAGGGGACGGAGAGGGCTTTGGTCGTCCGGGCCGGCCCGGCGCCAAGCGGGCCAGGATCGCGGTGCCAAGCCCCGGTGCGGAGTAGATGTCGGCTACCTGAGAACCCCTCACGACGGCGCCGAGCCCCGTCCCTGAAGAGCCTGCAGTGGAATGGCCGTCGCGCGTCGACACGGCCACGTTCGCCATGCCCGGTCCCTTGTCCAACGCGAGGCACTCGATGCCGGAGCTGGTGGCGTCGTCGTAGCTGCCTATCAGCAGCACGCCCCCGCCGGCGTGCTTCAGCAGGTTGGTGGCCAGTTCGGTCGCCACGATGGCCACGCGGCCGGCGTCCTCTTCCCCGAAGCCGTGGGCTTGCGACATCGAGACCGCCGCCCGCCGCGCTTCGGCCACCTGAGAGCTGTCATGGAGTTCGAGGGCGCGCACCTACTTCCAACGCGCGATCATCACCCGCGTCCCTTCTCCGACGACGGAGTGGATTGAGAACTCGTTCGACAGCCGACGCGCGCCGCTCAGGCCCAGCCCAAGGCCGCCGCCGCTGGTGAAGCCGTCCGTCAAAGCCTGTTCCAGATCGGCGATCCCCGGCCCGTGGTCCTCGAAGGTCAGGCGCACACCCCGGCGGGGCGCATCGGCGAAGGTCTCGATCCTGGCGGTGCCGCCAAGACCGTAGTCAAGCGTGTTGCGGGCAAGCTCGCTCGCCGCCGTCACGATCTTGGTCTGATCCACCAGGCCCAAGCCCGCCGCGATCGCCACGCCTCGCACCGCCTGGCGCACCCGCACGACGTCGTCCGAGTGGCGGATGGCGAGCGTCTCATCCCGCGTCGCGATCATCGCCGCCCTCCGCGGCGCGATCGTCGTCCAGCTCCTCATATCGGCGGTCGCCGATCAGGGCCATGCCCCGTTCCACGTTCAGCGCCGTCTTCACCCCGGTGAGCGAGAGCCCCAGTTCAACCAGGGTGATGGCTACCGCAGGGCGCATGCCGACCACCACCGTGTCCGCGTCGAGCAGACGGGACACCGCGGCGATGTTGTCCAGCATGCGGCCCATGAAGGAGTCGACGATATCGAGACCGGAGATGTCGATCATAACGCCCCTCGCGCCGGTCGCCACGATGCGGGCGGAGAGGTCCTCCTCCAGCGCCCGGGCCAGGCGGTCGTGGATGTCGACCTGAATGCTGACGAGCAGCGCGCCGCCGAGCTTCAGAATGGGGATGCGATCCACTGCGCTCAGCCCCTCGCCGCCTTGCGCACGACCGCTCTCCCGGTGCGCTGAAAGGCGAGCGACAAAGCGTCGGCGAGGGTAGCCTTGGACACAACGTCGAGCTCCACGCCCAGGTGCACCATGGTCTGGGCGATCTGGGGCCGAATGCCGGAGATGATGCAGTCCGCGCCCATCAAACGGGCGGCCGCGATGGTCTTCAGCAGGTGCTGGGCGACCAGGGTGTCGACGGTGGGCACACCGGTAATGTCGATGATGGCGAGTTCGGCGGTCTGGTCGACGATCGCCTGCAGCAGGTTCTCCATGACCACCTGCGTGCGCGCTGAGTCGAGCGTCCCGATCAGGGGCAGGGCCAAGATGCCCTCCCAGAGCTTGACCACGGGCGTGGAAAGCTCCGCGATCTCTTCCTGCTGACGGCGCACCACCTCCTCGCGCGAGCGTTGATAGACCTCCATCGTATGCAGGCCGAGGTGATCGATCAGTTGGGTCATCTCCCAGCCCACGCTGGACACCGTCGCGGCGTCGTCGGCGAACCGGTCGCGCAGCTGCTCGAACAGGGGCTCCTTCAAAGAGAAAACGAAGGTCGCGGTCTCCTTGGGCGAAAAGCCCTGGGTGGCGCGCGAGCGTGAGACCTCGTCGAGCAGAGCCCTGGCGGACGCGAACTCGGGTCCTGCAACCTTGCGGACATCCGCGCCGGCGTTCAGCGCGGTTCCGACCGCCTGGAGGAAGTCGCGGCACTGGGTCTGTAGCTCCGCATCCTTGATACGGCCGCCCCCGGTCGCGCCCGCTTCCACCAGGAGGTCACGCCATCGGGCGAGCAGGGCGTCTCCCTTCGCCTCGATAAGGCGCGCCAGAATGGCTGATCCACCGTCCATAGCCCAAGCGCCTCCCAAGTCGCTAGACGGCGCTTGTAGCGATGCAAGCGACTCATGTCGCTTCGTTTCGGTTCCACCGCTGGCCTGCGATTGGGCCGCTTTTTGATCCCTCAAACGGCAGGCTATGTAAATCTTGGCTTGGCAGGGCCGATCAGGCCGTGAGCCCGACAGGTTCAAGACGCTCTCGGCCCTGATGCGGTCCGCTAGGTCGCGCCTGCTAGGCGTCCCGCACGAAGAGTCCGCCGGCCACGTCGTACAGTCTCTGCCGATGACCGTGGACCACCTCAGCCTGGGCGGCCAGGCGCCGGCGGACGATGGAGGCGGCGCGCTTCAGAGCGTCATTTCCACTTCACCAGCCAATGCGGTTGACACCCATTCTTGGAAGGGACACCGCTAAATCCCTGAACTGGTGCCAGCCGCTTTGGCAGCCTTTATCCAGGGCCGCACGGCGGCAAGGGCGGGAGATGCCTGACCGGCGCCGTCCTCGGTGGCCACTACGCCGGCCATCATTCAGTCCCGGGCGCTGATGCCTACTGCGCCATGAGCCACTACATAGCGGTGATAAAGCACTGTCGCGACGCCTCGCCATGCGCGGCCACTAGCTGTCGACGTCGGCGGCGCCATCCCTCTCGTCTCAATCATTATGCGGCTCGCCTCGGCCAGCTGACAGGAGCGTTAAAATGACCAAGAAGACGAAGGGGAGCGCCCTCGACGGCATGAAGCTCGCCACCACGAGCGACCAACAGCGAATCGAAGCCGCTCAGGTAGCGTTGCCCGGCGGTCCAATGCGCCAGGAAACGGCCAAGACGCAGGACCTCAGGAAGGACAGCTACGACCCGCTGCCCATGATGACCAGCAACCAAGGCCTGGTGATCAGCGACGACCAGAACAGCGAGAAGGCCGGCGTCCGCGGGCCGACGCTCCTGGAAGACTTCCACTTCCGCGAGAAGATGACCCACTTCGACCACGAGCGCATCCCCGAGCGCGTGGTGCACGCCCGCGGCGCCGCGGCCCACGGCGTGTTCGAGTGCTACGAGGACCTGTCGGAGCTGACCATGGCCGACATGTTCTCGGCCAAGGGCAAGGAGACGCCGGTCTTCCTGCGCTTCTCCACCGTTACGGGTTCGCGCGGCTCGGCCGACACGGCGCGCGATCCCCGCGGCTTCTCGGTGAAGTTCTACACAGACCAGGGCGTCTGGGACTTCATCGGCAACAATATGCCGGTGTTTTTCATTCAGGACGCGATCAAGTTCCCCGACCTGATCCACGCGGTGAAGCCCGAGGCCAACAACGAGTTCCCCCAAGCCCAGTCCGCCCACGACACCTTCTGGGACTTCGTCTCCCTGACGCCTGAGAGCGCCCACATGCTGATGTGGCAGATGAGCGATCGGGCGATTCCGCGCAGCTACGCCACCATGCAGGGCTTCGGCGTGCACACCTTCCGCATGGTCAATGCCGAAGGCAAGTCGCGCTTCATCAAGATTCACTTCAAACCGGTGAAGGGCGTGCACGGCCTGGTCTGGGACGAGGCGCAGAAGCTAGCCGGCAAGGATCCCGACTATCACCGGCGCGACCTGTTCGAAGCCATCGAGCGCGGCGACTTCCCGGAGTTCGAGATGGGCGTCCAGATCGTCGAGGAGGAGGACGAGTTCAAGTTCGACTTTGACCTGCTGGACTCCACCAAGATCATCCCGGAGGAGCTCGTGCCGGTCCGCCCGATTGGTAAGCTGACCCTGAACCGCAACCCCGACAACTACTTCTGCGAGACGGAGCAGGTGGCGTTCTGCCTATCGCACGTGGTGCCCGGCATCGACTTCACCAACGATCCCCTGCTGCAGGGCCGGCTGATGAGCTACCTCGACACCCAGCTCCGCCGGGTGGGCCC
>CAXTUT010000089.1:0-8403 GCA_964247465.1 uncultured Caulobacteraceae bacterium
GGACCAAGGCCGCGCTGGTGGTGGACGCCGATGGGCTGACCTCGTTTCGCGAGACGCCCAAGGCTCTGTTCGCCGTCCTGGACGCCGCCGACGTGCTCACCCCGCACCCTGGCGAGTTCGAGCGGGTGTTCCCGGGCCTGCTCGCGGCGTCGCCGGAGCGGATCACGGCGGCGCGCGAGGCGGCTCGGCGCTCGGGCGCGATCGTGCTGCTGAAGGGCGCCGACACCGTCATCGCGGCGCCGGACGGGCGCGCGGTGGTCAACACCAACGCTGCGCCCTGGCTGGCGACGGCGGGGTCGGGCGACGTGCTGGCGGGCGTGATCGCGGGCCTGATCGCCCAGGGCGTGGAGAGTTTCGCGGCGGCGTGCGCAGGGGCCTGGATGCACGCGCAGGCGGGGCGCGACTTCGGCCCGGGCCTGATCTCGGAGGATTTGCCGAACCGGCTGCCCGGCGTGATGGCCGCCCTGTTCGCGCTGCACGAAGGCGCTGTCGACATGCGTGCGGGTTAATCGCTTCGCAGGCTTGGCGGCCTAGGCTGACGCAGGGCCGGCGATCCGGCCGCAGGAGACAGCATGGCCAGCCTCGTGATGGAGCGTCCCCGGTCCGGATCGGCCGCGCGCGCGTTCGACCTGCTGGAGCGCGCTATCGTGGTGGGCCTGTTCGCCAGCTTCGCCGACCGCAACTACCACGCCGTGGTCGACCACGGGCACTGGTTCAACGCCATCATGGTGGCGTCCGAAGCGCTCGTGGTCCTGTTCATCCTGATCCGGCGCCCGAGCGCCAACGTGACAGACCGCACGGGCGACTGGCTGCTGGCCTTCGCCGCGACGGCCGGACCGCTGCTGGCGGGCGCCAGCGCGGGCGGCCAGCCGCTCATCCCGCCTGGGTCCGGCGTGAGCATCCTGCTCATGGGACTGGCGATGCAGGTCTGGGCCAAGCTGACGCTGCGCCGCAGCTTCGGCATCGTGCCCGCCAACCGCGGCGTCAAGGCGAACGGCCCCTATCGCTTCGTACGCCACCCCATGTATCTGGGCTATGTCACAGTCCACATAGGATTTCTCCTGCTCTCACCTAACCTGTGGAACCTGGTCGTCTACGGTCTGAGCTTCGCGATCCAGATCGCGCGGCTGCTGGCGGAGGAGAGACTGCTCGGGCGCGACCCGGCCTATGCGGCGTTCAGCGCCCACACGCGCTTTCGCCTGCTGCCCGGCGTGTTCTGACCCTGGCTTCTGACCTCTGGCGGCGGATCGCTGCGCGTAGTAGGGCCAACCTGCGCGGATGTGGCGAAACTGGTAGACGCACCAGATTTAGGTTCTGGCGCCGCAAGGCGTGAAGGTTCGAGTCCTTTCATCCGCACCATGAGGCTTAGGCTCTGCGCGCCCTTGCGGCTTTGACGCTGCCGCGCGCCTCACGTACAAGCGGCTCCTTCGCCGTCCTGGGCTCCGGCTCCGGGCGGCGCCTTTATTTTACGACCTGCGGGGCGGTCCGCGGGGCAAGCGGAAGACCGAACATGGCGCTGCAGATCACCCAGAAGTCCGGCGACGGCCTGAGCCGCGTCTATGGCGTCACCGTGCCCATGCAGGACCTGGCCGACAAGCTGGAAGCCAAGATCGCCGAGCTGCAGCCGCGCATGAACATCAAGGGCTTCCGCCCCGGCAAGGTGCCGGCCGCCCACGTCAAGCGCATGTACGGCAAGTCGCTGATGAGCGAGATCGTGCAGCAGGCGCTGAACGACAGCCAGAAGACGGCGCTGGACGAGGCCAAGGTGCGCGTCGCCGCCTCGCCCGACCTGAAGCTCGACGAGACCGACATCGAGCGCGTGCTCGCGGGCAAGGCCGACCTCGCCTACGACCTCTCCGTGCAGGTCATGCCGGACTTCGAGCCGATGGACGTGTCCACCATCACGCTTAAGCGCCCCGTGCACGAGGTCTCCGAAGAAGAGATCGAAGAGCAGCTGAAGACCATCGCCCAGTCCAACCGCAGCTACGAGGACCGCCCCGACGGCGAACCCGCCGAGGACGGCGACATGGTGGTGGCCGACTTCGTGGGCCGCATTGAGGGCGAGGCGTTCGAGGGCGGCTCGGCCGAAGCCAGCGAGATCGTGATCGGCTCCGGCCGCTTCATCCCCGGCTTCGAGGAGCAGCTGAAAGGCGCCAAGGCCGGCGAGACCGTCACCGTGAAGGTCACCTTCCCTGAGGACTACAACGCCGAGGCGTTGCGCGGGAAGGCGGCGGAGTTCGAGACCACGCTGAAGGCGGTGCGTGCGGCGCAGGCCGACGACGCGGCTTTCGACGACGCGTTCGCCAAGCGCGTCGGCTTCGACACGCTGGAGGCGCTGAAGGAGGCGGTGCGCAACCAGAGCGGCCAGCAGTACGCCGCCGCCAGCCGGTTCAAGGCCAAGCGCGCCCTGCTCGACGTGCTTGACGAGTCCCACGCCTTCGACCTGCCTCCCGGCATGGTGGAAAACGAATTCGCCGCCATCTGGGCGCAGGTGGAGCAGGAGCGCGCCAGCGGCGAGCTGTCCGACGAGGACAAGGACAAGCCTGAGGATCAGCTGCGCGCCGAGTACCGCAAGATCGCCGAGCGGCGCGTGCGGCTGGGCCTGGTGCTGGCGGAGATCGGCCAGCGCTTCAACGTGCAGGTGTCTGATCAGGAGATGCAGCAGGCCCTGTACGCCGAGATCCGCCGCTATCCGCGCGAGCAGCAGCAGCAGGCCTTCGAGTTCTTCCGCGATAACCCGGCCGCCTCCGCCCAGTTGCGCGCGCCCATCTACGAGGAGAAGGTGGTCGACCTGATCCTGGACCGCGCCCAGGTCGAGGACACTCCTGTCTCCAAGGACGAGCTGTTCGCCGAGGACGAGATGCCGGAAGGCTACGGCGGGTGACTTCTACATAGCCAAGCGGTCGAAGGGATGCGCCGGAAAAAGCGCGTTTGAAGCTGACCTTCGGCGATCCACTTGACCTTCACCCGTCATCCTTGGGCTTGGCCCAAGGACCGTGCGTTCAACCGCCGGGCGCTTTCAGCGGCGCCGGCGCCCTGCGCTGACGGCCTTGATCCTGGGGACAAGCCCGAGGATGACCCGGCGGTGGCGGCGGCGGCAATAGGCCTGCCTCCGTCTGCGGCTGTCATCGATCGCCGCCGGCGTCGGCCAGCTCTTGGTAGGCTTCGTTCGGCCAGCGTCTGTGGACCCAGAACCACTCGCCGGGTCGTTCGCGCACGCGCGCCTCGACGAAGGCGTTCACCTGCCGCACCCCGGCCTCCACGTCGCGTTCGCGGTCGCCGGTGTCTTCCAGCCGGATCGGCTCGTGGATCACCACGCGGAAGCGCGCGCGTGGCAGGCGCTGCACCGACATCGGCTGCAGCGCGCCGCCGAAGCGCAGCGCCAGTCGGGTGGGCGCGCCAGCGGTATGGACGAAGCGGCCGAAGAAGGGCGCGGCCGTCCCGCCGTTGAACTTCTGATCGTTCAGGAAGGAGACGGACTGCCCGCCTAGAAGGCTCTTCAGGAGGTCGCGCGATCCCTCGCCGCCCTTGGGCGCGAACAGTCGCACGCCGTAGCGCGCCCGCGTGGCGATGATGCGCCGGTCGACGTAGGGATTATTGGCTGCGCGGTAGGTGACGCGGCAGTCCAGCCCGCTCGCCGCGATCACGCCCGCCATGACCTCGTAGTTGGCGAAGTGGCCGGAGATCAGCACGGCGGCCTCGCCGGCGTCGGCGAGCGCTTGGAGCCGCCACATGTCGACGACCTCCACCCGGCCGCCGGCAGGCGTCAGCCGGTCGGTCAGCGGAAACTCGAAGAAGCTTCGGCCCAGGTTGTCCCACTGCTCGCGAAGCAGCCGCGCGCGCGCGGCCACATCCAGCTCAGGAAAGGCCAGGCGAAGGTTGCCGTCCGCCAGCGCGTGATAGCCGGTCATAGGACCCAGCCACCGCAGCAGCCGCCCGCCCAGGCCCGACACCCAGCTGACCGGCAGCGGCCGGATCAACGCGCTCATCACATCGAGCCCGAGCGCCTCCAGCCGCCAGCCGAGGTCCTTGCCGAAGCTCACGCCGTGCGGTCGCGCCATGTCGCTTTAGCCACGTCGCGCGACCGCGGGTCAAGACGGGCGATTGAAGCGGTTAGGCCGCCGCCGCCGCCGCCGCATCCTGCGGCCGCCGGAACACGCCGCAGCCCGTATCCTGCAGCTCCGCCGACGCCGTCTCGCCTACCCCGAGCACCAGATAGCCGCCGGGTGACAGCGCGGTGAGGAGGTGGGCGAGCACGCGCTCTCTGACCCCCGGAGCGAAATAGCCGAGCACGTGTCGGCACAGGATCAGGTCGAAGGTGCGCCGGCTTGGCCGTTCCTCGATCAGGTTCAGCCTGCGCCACCGCACCGCAGCGCGCAGGCGCGGCGAGATGGCCCACATTTCGCCGGCCTTCTCGAAATGCTTCAGCAGCATGCGGATCGGCAGGCCGCGCTGCACCTCGAATTGGGTGTAGAGGCCGGAGTGCGCCTTCTCCAGCACCCGTTCCGACAGGTCGGTCGCCACGATATCCAGGCGCAGCGGCGGGCTGTGGTCCTCCGCCAGCATGGCCAGGGAGTAGGGCTCCTGGCCGGTGGAGCAGCCTGCGCTCCAGACCTTGACCACGCGCTCGGCTCCGGCGCCGGCCAGGCTCGGCAGCACGTGTTCGCGAAGCCGCTCGAAGGTCGCGCCGTCGCGGTAGAAGGCGGTGTCGGTTACCGCCAGCGCCTCGGCGGCGGCGTCGGCCAGCGTGTCGTCGCCGCCCTCGCGCAGCCGCTCTAGCAGCGCGCTCACCGACTCCGCGCCCTCGCGCCGCGCTAGGTTGGCGAGCCGGCTCTCGGCGAAAAAGGCCTTGTCGCCGCGCAGGCCATAGCCGCAGCGATCCTGGGCCAAACGTTCGAGATACTGCAGGTCCTCGTCGTTCACAGCAGGCCGGCCTGGCTGAACTTGTAGGCGACGATGTCGCCGTCGAAGGGTTTCATGATGTATTCGTCCGCCCCGTGGGCGAGCGCCTCTGCGATGCGGGCGGGTTCGTTCTCGGCCGCGCAGAACACCACGATGGGATGGTCGCCTCCGGGCTCGTCGCGTAGCCGGCTGACGAACTCCAGTCCGTCCATGTTGGGCATGGACCAGTCCAGCAGCACCGCGTCAGGCATGGCGGTGCGGCAGAAGGCTAGCGCCTCCGACCCGTCGCAGGCCTCCGCCGTCTCGAAATCCAGCGCTTCCAGAATGCGGCGAGCCACCTTGCGCACCACCCGGCTGTCATCGACGACCAGACACATCTTGGCGTGCGCCGATCGGGCGAGCGGCTGGGAGGCGAGAGTGTTCATATCCGTCGCACCGCTCCGTGGACGCAGGACGCCGCACGCTTTGGCCGAGCCTAGCGGCGGCTGGTTAAGGAGCGGTGCAACCCAGGGCTAAGGCGGGCTTATCCACAGACGTGAGGTCGTCACGCCGCCGGCGCGCGAGCTCTCAGCACGACCTTGTCCTCGGCTACGGTGTGATCAAGCCTGCCGCCGACGGACGCCAGCAGCTGGTGCAGGAAGTAGGCCTGCACCCAGTGGCCGCCCAGACCGCCCTCCAGCCGCTCGCCTCGCAGGCCCTGGACCACCTCGGGCCGCAGGCGCGCGCGGACGCCGTCCGCCTCGACCACCATGAGCACCTCGGGACCCTGGATCGCGGCGCTAACGGTCGCCATGCCGCCCGTCGGCAGGGCCGTCGCGCCGATCTGGGCGAGGTTCAAAAGCGCGCGCGCCGGCGCCTTGGCCAGTACGGGCGGCTCTACGCGCCAAGTCAGTTTCGGGCGCACATGCTCATAGACGCCGCGTGTCAGCTTCTCCAGCTCGCGCGTGTCGAAGCTCTCCGCCGCGGCCGAGGAGCCGAAGGCGATGCGGCAGAAGGCCAGCAGCGCCACCAGCTTCCTGGCCGAGGCGGCGATCAGGTTCATCGCATCTTCGCGCATGTCGGCCGCAGTTGGATCGTCGAGCAGGTCGAGTCCCGAAACAATGGCGCTCGCCGGGCTGACGAAGTCGTGACACAGCCGTGCGGAAAGCTGGGAGGCGAGCTCGGCGGCGGAGACGGGCTCCACGGGCCTGTCGGCGCCCAATCGCTGGGCCCAGCTCGCGCTCAGGGCGACGGCGGATGGGGGAGTAGGGCTGTCGGTCATGGGTCGGCGACTCAGGCGACTGGATCACGAGCCAGGGTGGAGCGCCCGACTCCGATTGCAAAGTCTTCAGTAGTCCTGGTCGTCGTCGAAGCCCTTGCGCGCTGAATAGAACGCCAGCCAGGCGAAGCCTCCGGTCAGAAGCGCTGAGCCGCCGCCCGCCAACGCCATCGCGATCCAGCCGTGGACGCCCATGGGCGCATCGCCGGCGAGCCGCCAGGAGGCCCAGGCGCCCCACGCCGCCAAGGCCACCAGGCCCGTGAGGCTGACGATCAGGACGAGCACGCCGATCGAGGGCCTGCCGCTCAAGGCGCGATCCCCCGTCCGGCGTCAGATCGCCCCCGACAGGTCGTAGCCGGCCTCTCGTCCAAGCTGCAGCAGATCCTCGCGAGGCCGGTCGCCCAGCCCGGCCTGACCTTGCGCCCACACCGTGATGGACCGCGTGCCGGAGCGGCAGAAGGCGAGCACCGGACCGTCGGCGGCTTGGATCGCCTCGTGCATCGCCTCGATCTGTCCCGCAGCGGCGGCGCCGCGGATCGGGATGTGCAGATAGCCTACGCCCGCGGCGGCGGCGGCGGCGGCCATGGCGGCGCTGGACGGCTGGCCAGGCGCCTCACCGTCCGGCCGATTGTTGATCAGCAGGCGAAAGCCCTGCGACGCCGCCGCCTGAACCTGCTCGGGAGCGAGCTGTGGGGCCACGGCGAAGGCGTCGGTGACGTGGCGGATGTCGGTCATCAGCAATCCTTTTAGGTCGCCGCAAAGTCAGGGGTGGGGTGAGGTGACCGGACTTGACGGCTGGGCGGTCGTCGGCGCCGTCTTGCTGGGCAGGGCCGCCGCGGCGCCGGTCGGGCCTAGGGCCGCTTCCGGGGCGCCGGCGGTTCCAGCCTGGTTGGTCTCCGACGGCTCGGGTCCAAAATCGGGGAGGTCGTTGACGTTGATCTTCCCGCCGGTGATCTGGGCTTGGCGGTTCTGCAGGTACAGCGAGCGCAGGCTGGCGTAAGGATCGGTCGCCGTGGCGTAGACCTCCTTCAGCTGGGCGTCGGCGTTGGCGCGGGTGTCCAGGCCGCCCACGACGGTGCGCGAAACGTTGATCGCCGTGTCGCCGGTGTAGCGTATCCAGGTCAGGGGGCTGCTGAGCGAATCCACCCCCGTGCCGATCAGGTCGCGCACGTCGGACGGTCCGAGGACGGGAATGAACAGGAACGGGCCGGCCGGCACCCCGTAGCGCCCCAGCGTCGTACCAAACCCGTTGCTGTGGTAGGGGATGCCGAAGCCCGTGGCCGGGTCGCGCAGGCCTGCAATCCCCACGGTGGAGTTGACGGCGAGCCGCCCCAGCGACTGCGCCGCGGCCTTGGGGTGCAGCTGGACGACGTCGTTGAAGAAGACCACCGGCTCGCCGACGTTCTGGATGGCGTTGTGCAGCCCGGTGCGCACTACATGCGGCACGGCGTGGGCGTAGAACACCGCCGCCGGCCTGATCGCCTTGCTGTCCAAGAACACGAAGAGCTTGTAGGACCTGCGGTTGAGCTTCTCATAGGGATCAGGATTGGCCGAGATCGCCACGCCGCTTGTCGGAGCGGGCGCGGTGGGATCGATCACCGTAGGCGCGGCGGGAACCGCAGGCGCGTGCGCCACGGTGTCCAGACCCGTCTGCGCGAAGGCTGCGCCGCCCGTGGCCAACGACAAGGCCGTGATCAGAAGCGAAGCTCGCAGCACCCGGTCTCTCCATTGGTCCCACAACCCGTCTAACGGCTGCCCTCGGTCTCAACAATGTGCGGAGCCTGAAAACGTTCGTTGCTGACGTTTCAGGGTACGACCGCCACGCCTGGAGCCGGCGCGGCGTAGTCCCGGTCCGCGGCGGCGGCCGTTGCTCGTCGATCGCGCGCAAAACCGGGTACATACAGCGCGCCTTCGCAGGCCGGCGCTAAAGCAGCTTGCGCGTTTGCCGTCTCAAATTGTGGTCTGTAGAAGCACGGTGTCGCGCGGTGTGACTGGGAGACTTGGATGGCCGAAGAAGGCTCCAGGATCGAAGGGGGCGAGGGCGGCGCGGGATCGGTTCGCGATCCGCGAAGCTACACGGCTGCGCCGGACGGCAAGGGCCCGTCGAAAGGCTCCAAGGGGGATGGCGGCGACGCGGACGCGGGCGAGGAAGGCAAGAGCGAGAAGAAGGGGCTGCTGCAGCGGCCGATCACCCTGGCCATCCTGGTGGTGGCAGCCAACACGTCCTAAGCCGACTTTCCGCG
>CAXTUT010000090.1:0-8366 GCA_964247465.1 uncultured Caulobacteraceae bacterium
CTTCGCCTCGCGCTCCGCCGCTTTCGGGCTATCGGGCGCGGCCGGCACGGCGCAGCCCATCGCCACGCTCGTGGCCATCGAGACGCTGAAGCGCGGCGGCTCGGCCGCCGACGCCGCCATCGCCGCCAACGCCTGCCTGGGCTTCCTCGAGCCGACCAGTTCCGGGCTAGGCGGCGACTGCTACGTCATGCTGTGGGACCCCAAGCTGTCCAAGGTGGTGGGGCTCGCCGGTTCGGGCCGTTCGCCGCAATCGCTGTCGCTGGAGACGGTGCGGGCGCGCGCGCCCAAGGGGTCGCTGCCGGCGCTGGGCGCCCTGTCGGTCTCCACGCCCGGCGCGCTGGACGCCTGGTGGACGCTGCACCAGCGCTACGGCAAGCTGAAGTGGGCGGAGCTGTTCGAGCCCGCGATCCACCTCTGCCGCACCGGCGCGCCCGTGCCCCAGATCATCGGCCACTACATCCGGCGCAACATGGCGGCCTTCGCCAAGCCGGGCTCGGGCGTGGAGGAGACCGCCAACGCCACCCACGTCTATGCGCCTGGCGGTCAGGCGCCGGTGGAGGGCGACGTGTTCCGCAACCCCGATCTGGCGCGCACCTACGCTATGATCGCAGAGGGCGGCCGCGACGCCTTCTACGAGGGCCCGATCGCCCACGCTATCGACGCCTATTTCAAGCGCATCGGCGGCTGGCTGTCCTACGCCGACCTCGCGCGCCAGCACGCGGTGTGGAGCGAGCCGCTGGTCACCCGCTACCGCGGGGTGGACGTCTACGGCATGGCCGAGAACACCCAGGGCGCGGCCACGCTGCAGATGCTTAATATGCTGGAGGGTTTCGACATGCGCGAGGCGGGCTTCCAGTCGCCCTTGTCGATCCACCTGCAGATCGAGGCCAAGCGCCTGGCCTACGAGGACCGGGCCCGCTACTACGCCGACCCCAACTTCAGTCGCGTGCCGTTCGCGTGGCTGACCTCCAAGGCCTATGCGGCGGAGCGCGCCAGGCTGATCCGGCCCGACCGCATCCTCACCCCCGTCTATCCCGGCCAGGCGCCCAGCCACGGCGACACCACCTACTTCACCACCGCCGACGCCGACGGGATGATGGTGTCGATGATCCAGTCGAACTTCCGCGGCATGGGCTCGGGGCTCGTGTCCGACGCGCCGGGGCACGGGGCGGACTGGCCCACGCTCGGCTTCATGTTCCAGGACCGCGGCCAGCTGTTCTCGCTGCAGCCCGGCCACCCCAACCTGTATGCGCCGGGCAAGCGGCCGTTCCAGACCATCATCCCCGGCTTCGCCACCCGCGACGGCGCGCCCTGGATGAGCTTCGGCGTCATGGGCGGCGACATGCAGCCCATGGGCCAGACCCAGATCATCTTGAACCGGGTGGACTATGGGCTCGACATCCAGGCCGCCGGCGACAGCCCGCGCTGGCATCACGAAGGCTCCTCCCAGAGCATGGGCGAGGACCCGCCGGGGCTCGGACCGTTGGGCGTGCTGCGGCTGGAAAGCGGCGTGCCGGCGGCCACCCGCCAGGCGCTGGCCGCCATGGGCTGGCCGATGGCGGCCTCGGACGGCGGGTTCGGCCGCTACGAGTGCATCGAGCACCGCATCAACGGCGCCGATCGGGTCTGGTCGGCCGCCAGCGAGATGCGCGCGGACGGCGTCGCACTGGCCTATTAGCGGCTCCAGGGCGTGTGGGCAGCGGCGTCCGCCGCGCATTGGACCGGGGCGTAAGGCGCGCTCGCCGCCGGCGCGCGACCGGCGCGCGCATCCGCCACTTCCCGCTTCGCCGCGGCGAGGTCCGCCTGGAACTGCGGCTGGGCGTGAAGCGCGGCCAGCAGGATGGAGGCGTTGGTGCGCCCTTCCTCCACATCGCTCGCCCAGTGCACGCCGCAGACCACGCGGCTTTCGCCGTAGGCGCGCGCCCGCGCCAGGATCGGCGTCGCTCGGTCCGGCGCCAGTTCCGCCAGGATCAGTCCCGTCGCCCAGCCGTACGTCGTGTGGCCGGAGGGATAGGCGTAGCTTTTCGCGGTCTGGCTGCGGTCGGCTTCGGTGCAGATCGGGCCGCCGAGCACGACGAACGGCCGCTCCTGCCTGAACTGGTCCTTGGCCCCGTTGACGATGTGGCTGGTGTCCCGCTCCACGCGCGTGAGCAGCTCGACGAGCGCCGGCGCATTGGTATGGTCGAGCCGCACGCCGAGCGCGCAGGACTCGTCGTCCAGCAGCGCGAAGGGCGTGATCACGGCGTCCGAAGCGGCGAGCCTCCACCGCTCGCCGCCCCGTAGGCGTCGGGTCTCGCGATAGGCGGCGATGTCCGCCTGACGCGTCGCGGACGTTCCGCTCGGCGCCGGCGGCAGGATGCGGAAGCTGTCGGGCACGTCTGCGGACGGAACATAGCCCTTCAGAGCCGCCAGCGCCTGCGCGGCCTGCGGCGTGAGGGAGGCCGGATAGCCCGGCCGGGTCGTAGGTGGCGCATCGCCGGCCGCGATGGGCGGGTTCGGAAGCCTCGTCGGAGCCTGGGCGAGGGCCGAGCCGCAGAGACAGCCGGCGCTGGCGGCTGCGATCAGGGACAGACGCTTCAAGAGGGCTCCACGAGGCTGATGTCGGTCGGATGGCCGTGACCGTGTGCGGTCGGGATCAAGCCGCCGGGCAGAAGCGGATATCGCCCTAAGATGATGTTTGTTCGGGCGCGCCTCGTCCGCCAGCCGCGAAGTCCGACATTCATAAGCAATGGTGGGTGCAGTAGGATTCGAACCTACGACCCGCTGATTAAGAGTCAGCTGCTCTACCAACTGAGCTATGCACCCGTCGACGGGAGACCGAGGGCTCCTTGCGAGGGCGCGGACCATACGCAATTCCGCCGGCTTGGCAAGCGCGTGAGCAACGAAGCGACGGCGGAACCGTCCCCGAGCTTGACGGTTAGCAGGGCTGACAGGGAGGATTGGTCCATGAGTTCCGCGCACAGCGAAACCGAGCTGCTCGCCATGCTGCGCAAGGCGATCAATGGGACCCGCGCGGTCATGGTCGGTGTCGTCGGCGATGCGGCCCACCACTTCCATCCGATGAAGGGCCATGCGGTGGAGGGCGAGCGGCCCGCCTGGTTCATCTGCCGCCGCGACGTGAGCCTCGTGGAGGAACTGGCCGGTCAAAGCCATGCCGCGGTGATGAGCGTGGTCAGCGAGGACCACCACCTGCACGCCAGCGTCGGCGGGACCTTGACGGCAGAGCGGGATCAGGGTCGCATTGACCAGTTCTGGAGCAGCGTGGCGGACGCCTGGCTGCCGGAGGGGCGCACCTCGCCCGACGTGATCCTGCTGCGCTTCGATCCGGAGGAGGTGCAGGTCTGGATCAGCGACAATTCCTTCAAGCTGGCCTGGGAGGTCGCCAAGGCCAACTTCAACCGCGAACCGATCGCTTCAGGGGAAAAGGCGACGCTGCAGCTCGGCTGAGGCTGTGGACGTGGCGTCCGGGGATCGGAGCCTCAGGGTCTGGCGGTAAAAACGCGCATGTGGCCCCGCCGGGCCAGAGCCAGCATTTCCTCGTCTCCGCTCGTGTCTCCATAGGCGTCGACCGGCCTGACGTCTTGGCCGAACCGCTGACGCAGGCGTGCGACCTTCTCCGGTCCGCGGCAGTTGCGACCGTCCAATCCGAAGCCGACCCGATCACCGGTCCACTCGAGCCGGCTGGCGATCAGAGCATCGGCGCGCAGCCTTTGAGCGAAGGGGCGCACGATCTCCTCGGGCGAGGCGGTGACGATCACCCTCAGATCGCCTCGTTCGCCATGCATGGCCCAGGCCCGCAGCGCATCGGGGCGCAGCAGTCCGGCGGCCGCGCCTGCGGCGAATCGCTCGGCCTGCCGCTCCAGTTCCCCCCGGCTCACGCCCTTGAGGAACACCCGCACCGCCGCGGACTTCAGCCGTTCGCGGTCGCGTCGCCCGACGTAGCCGGCCAGCGCCGGGACAAGGCGCAGAAGGTTCAAGGCGCAACCCCACGGTCCGCTTCGCCAACGCAGGAAGGCGTGGAAGCTGTCGCGCACCGTCAAGGTGCCGTCGAAGTCGAAGGCGGCGATGGCGCGCATCTCCTCGCCGCTGGCTTCTGGCGCGGGCGGCGACCGCGTATGCAGCTCTGGCGTCCTCACGCGCGCATTCCCATCTGCAAATGACTGGCGCGCCTGGCTACACGGACGAAACGCTTGATCGGGGCGGGCGAGGTGTGGTCGAATGACGGGCTGATAACGATCAGGGTTCCGTAAGCTCGGCGGCTCTATTACGGCAAGCCCTACCGCCCGAGAGGTGGGGTCCGTTGGGCCAGGACCGTGCGGCGCCGTTCGCCGCGCCGGTCTGTCCCGCCGGGTCCGTCGCCCAAGAGTGAGATGCGCCTATGACCAAAGCCGCCAGCGGCGACTCCAAGAGCACGCTCTACTGCTCGTTCTGCGGCAAGAGCCAGCACGAGGTGCGCAAGCTCATCGCCGGCCCGACCGTGTTCATCTGCGACGAGTGCGTCGAGCTGTGCATGGACATCATCCGCGAGGAGCACAAGATCACCTTCGTCAAGGCGAAGGACGGGGTGCCGACCCCGAAGGAGATCCGCGAGGTCCTCGACGACTATGTGATCGGTCAGGACCACGCCAAGAAGGTCTTGGCCGTGGCGGTGCACAACCATTACAAGCGGCTGAACCACGCCCAGAAGAACAACGACGTCGAACTGGCCAAGTCCAACATCCTGCTGGTGGGCCCGACCGGCTCCGGCAAGACGCTGCTGGCCCAGACCCTGGCGCGCATCATCGACGTGCCCTTCACCATGGCCGACGCCACCACGCTCACCGAAGCCGGGTACGTGGGCGAGGACGTGGAGAATATCGTCCTGAAGCTGCTCCAGTCGGCCGACTACAATGTGGAGCGTGCCCAGCGCGGCATCGTCTACATCGACGAGATCGATAAGATTTCGCGCAAATCCGACAATCCCTCGATCACTCGCGACGTGTCGGGCGAGGGCGTGCAGCAGGCGCTGCTGAAGATCATGGAGGGCACGGTCGCGTCGGTCCCGCCCCAGGGCGGCCGCAAGCACCCCCAGCAGGAGTTCCTGCAGGTCGACACCACCAACATCCTGTTCATCTGCGGCGGCGCCTTCGCGGGGCTGGAGAAGATCATCTCGGCGCGCGGCGCCGGCACCTCCATCGGCTTCGGCGCGGTGGTCAAGGACCCGGAGGAGCGGCGCACCGGCGAGATTCTGCGCAAGGTCGAGCCGGAGGACATGCTGCGCTTCGGCCTGATCCCGGAATTCATCGGCCGCCTACCGGTGATCGCCACGCTGGAGGACCTGGACGAGGGCGCGCTGGTGAAGATCCTCACCGAGCCCAAGAACGCTCTGGTCAAGCAGTACCAGCGCCTGTTCGACATGGAGAGCGTGGGGCTGAGCTTCACCACGGACGCCCTGCACTCGATCGCCAAGAAGGCCATCCTGCGAAAGACCGGCGCGCGGGGCCTGCGCTCGATCATGGAGAGCATCCTGCTGGAGACCATGTTCGAGCTGCCGACCTACCAGGGCGTGGAGGAGGTCGTGGTCAACGGCGAGGTGGTCGAAGGCCGCGCCCAACCGCTGATGATCTACGCCGAAAAGCGCGGCGACAAGGCGAGCTGAGCGTCACCCGTCGCCCCAGGCTGCGCATGGAGGAAGAAGGGAACGGGTAGTCCCGCGGCGGGGGCCTCAGCGTCGTAACGATCAGCCGGCCGATGTGGACGTAGGCAAGGCCGTCATCTGTCAGACGGCGCAAGGCTGAGACGCATCGCGGCGTCTGCTCAGGATCAGGGGCTTCTCAGGCGCGCCGTTACAGTCGATTTCCTCAAAGCCTTCATTCCCGCTCGGCCCGCCAGATCTTGACGGTCAGGCCCTCCTCACCCTCTGGCGGCAGAGCGAGGGGCGGCTGGACGACCAGTCCTGCGGCTTCCATCCAGCGGGCGATCTCCTCGTCGGCGAAGCCCAGGCGGCGGTGCTGGTGGGCCTGGCGCAGGTATTCCAGGCCGTGGGGGGCGAAGTCGACAATGAGCAGGCGGCCGCCGGGGCTGAGCAGACGGCCGGCCTCCGTCACCGCGCCGCCCGGGTCGGACAGGTAGTGCAGCACCCGGTGCACCACGACCCGATCGGCCAAGCCGCCCGGCAGGCCGGTTGCGTAGATGTCGCCGTGTCGCAGCTCCACCCCGGACAGCGCCGCGCGGCCCACCTCGACGCGGGCGATGTTGAGCATCTGCTGGGAGAGGTCGAGACCTATGGCGTGGCGGGCGTGCGGGGCGAGCAGGGTGAGCATGCGCCCCGCCCCGGTGCCGAGATCGATGAGCCGCGCATAGGGCGCGGGGCCCGCCGCCCCCAGGATGGCCGCCTCCACCGCCGCCTCCGACACGTAGAGCGAGCGGATCTCGTCCCAGCGCGCGGCGTTACGAGCGAAGTAGGCGGAGGCGTCGCGTCCGCGGCCCTCGCGCACCGCTTCCAGCCGCTCCAGGTCCTCGCGCAGCTCGCCCTCGTCCTCGGGCAGGCGGTCCAGAACGGCGTGGATCAGGCTCCGCTGCGGTTCGGCCTCGCAAAGGCGGTAGAAGACCCACGCGCCGTCGGGGAAACGCTGCACCAGGCCCGCTTCGGCGAGCAGCTTGAGGTGGCGCGACACCCGCGGCTGGCTGTGGCCCAGGATCTGCACCAATTCGGCGACCGCCAGCTCCTCGCGCGCCAGCAGCGCAAGCACGCGCAGCCGGGTCGGCTCGCCAGCCGCGCGCAGCATCTCCACCACCTGCGATGCGCTCGCCCGCATCCGAACCTCGCCCCCGCGTCCTTCTGCGCCGGCTTTATAGCCGTTGACGCTGCGCCGCCAGGAACTCCGCCGCAGGCTGAGCCGTTCGCGGCCAGAACCCGCGGGCGTGCCTACCGCAGGACGTCTTCGCCAACCTGCCGGAGTGATCCATGTCTCGTTCCCACGCTTCCCGTCTTCCCCGGCTGCTCGCCGCCGCCACGCTGGCCCTGGCCGCGCCGTTGGGTTTGGCCGTCGCGCCGGCGTCGGCGCAGGCCATCCGCGCCCACGGCGACCCCACTGCGGAAGCCTTCGTCCAGTCGCAGGCCACCCGCGCCATCGCCATCCTGAACGACCACAGCCTCAGCCCTTCAGCCCGCAAGGCGGCCTTCTACGGCTTCGTCAACCAGTTCATCGACGTCCCACGCATCACCAACTTCGTCCTCGGCCGCTACCGTCGCCAGATCACCCCGGCGCAATACCAGCAGTTCTCGGAAATCTTCGCCCGCTACGCCGACGGCACCTACGAGAGCCGGCTCGGGGATTACCAGGGCGAAAGCCTGAAGGTGGTGGGATCGCTGGTGCACGCTCCGGGCGACGTGGTGGTCTCCAGCGTGATCTCCGGCGGCAACGTGAACGGAAACCCGGTGGTGAACTGGCGCGTCGAGCGCAGCGGCGAGGGTTGGAAGCTTGTCGACGTGCAGGCGGAGGGCGTGTGGTTGGCGGTGGTGGAGCAGCAGGACTTCACCTCAACCCTGGCCAACGCCAACGGCAACATCGACGTGCTGATCGATCAGCTCCGCAACCACCAGACCAGTGGCGTCGCGCACAAGGGCTAGGCGGCCAAGCTTTACACCTTTGTAGGTGGTCGGACATGCCCGGGTCTGGAGGCGGCGCCATGATGGGTCATCGCGGACGTCCAGTCCGGATCGTCCGGGCGCATCGCCCGGCGACGCCAAGCAAGGGAATTTGAAGATGGCCGCTCGTATCCTCGCCGCCGGTCTGGTCGTCGCGTCGCTGCTGGCCGCCCCGGCCTTCGCTCAGACGCCGGCGCCGTCCACCACCACCACCAAGACCACCATGACCGACACCGCGACGTCCAACACCGACACGGCCGGCAAGACGGTCACCAAGCACCACAAGGTCGTCAAGCATCACAAGAAGATGACGATGAAGAAGTCCGACGAAGCCGCCAACAACATGGCGCAGTAATCCCGCCGTTCTGCAAGGACGTCAGGATCGATAGCGTGAGGCCCGGTCGCTCGCGGCCGGGCCTCTTTGGATTGCGGCGGGAAACAAGCGCGCCCTGACGTGTTCCTCCAGGCATGGCTTCCGGAGTCGCTTCCATGTCGCGCATCGCCTTCGTCTCGGCCCTCTGCCTGACCAGCGCGCTGGCGTGCGGCGATCTGGCCGCCGCCCAGACACCGCCCGCCTCCGTCGCGACCAGCCCCGGCAAGCCGCCGCACAAGGCCCATCGCCGCGCCGACAGCACCGCCATGCACACGTCCGCCGTCACTCCGACGGGACCGGACACGACCACCGCCGGCGCCGGGGCGACCAGCGACCTGAGCGGCTCGACCGGCGCCACTGTGG
>CAXTUT010000091.1:0-8269 GCA_964247465.1 uncultured Caulobacteraceae bacterium
ATCCATATCGGCACCGGCGCGCGCGTCGCCGCCGCAGCCGGCGTCATGCGCGACATCCCGGCCGGCGAGACCTGGTGCGGCGCGCCCGCCCGGCCGATCCGCACCTTCATGAAGGAGGTCGCCTGGCTGTCCCGTAGCGCCGGCGCGACCGCCAAGGGGCAGGGATGAGCGACACCCAGGCCGGAGCCGGCGAGCCCGCCGGGCCCGTGAACATCGACATGCAGGAGATCCTGCGGCGCATCCCGCACCGTTATCCCTTCCTGCTGGTCGACCGGGCCGAGGCCTACGTCGCGCACAAGTCCATCGTCGGCATCAAGTGCGTGACGATGAACGAGCCCTTCTTTCCCGGTCACTTCCCCGGCAACCCGGTCATGCCCGGCGTCCTGATCTGCGAGGCCATCGCCCAGACCGGCGCGGTGCTCATGTCCAAGTCGCTGAACGCGGACGTGGAGGGCAAGGCCATCATGTTCATGTCGCTGGACAACTGCCGCTTCCGCCAGCCCGTGCGCCCCGGCGACATGCTCCGCATGCGCGTGGAGGTGCTGCGCGCCCGCGACATGGTGTTCAAGTTCGGCGGCAAGGCCTACGTCAACGACAAGGTCGCCGCGGAATGCGAGTTCGCCGCCATGGTGGTCGAGGCGCCCCGGTGAGCGCGGCGCGGGCTTGAGCGTGAACATCCATCCAAGCGCTCTGGTCGATCCCAAGGCCGAGCTGGGGTCGGACGTCCAGATCGGCGCCTACTGCATCGTTGGGCCCGACGTGGTGCTGGACGACGGCGTGCGGCTGCTCAACCACGTCAATGTCGAAGGCCGCACCCATCTCGGTCCCGGCTGCACCGTACACTCCTTCGCCAGCCTGGGCGGACCGCCTCAACACCTGGCGCACAAGGGCGAGCCGACCCGGCTGATCGTGGGCGCGCGCAATTCCATCCGCGAGCACGTGACCATGAACACCGGCACGGTCGCCGGCGGCGGGGTCACCCGCGTGGGCGACGACGGCCTGTTCATGGTCGGCAGCCACGTGGCCCATGACTGCGTGGTGGGCGACCACGTGGTGTTCGCCAACAACGCGACGCTAGGCGGTCACGTCCACATGGGCGACTACGTCTTCATGGGCGGCCTGTCGGCGGTGCACCAGCACACCCGCGTCGGCCGCCAGGCCTTCATCGGCGGCCTGGCCGCGGTGACCAAGGACGTGATCCCGTTCGGGTCGGTGTGGGGCGTCTACGCCCATCTGGAGGGCTTGAACCTGGTCGGCCTGAAGCGGCGCGGCTTCGGGCGCGAGCAGATCAAGGACCTCCGCTCCGCCTACCGCTTGCTGTTCGGACCGGAGGGCACCTTCCAGGAGCGCCTGGACGACGTCGCCCGCGTCTTCGCTCACCATCCGGACGTGAGCGAGATCGTCGACTTCATCCGCGCCGGCGCCAGCCGCCCCCTATGCCTGCCTACGTCGGAGTAGCGCATAACCCGCTTCGTCGTGTCGCGGCGACTGAGTAAAGACTGGTTCGGGCTCAAAGTCAGGCCTTGCGGAGGCGGGTTCCGGAGGCTGCGGCGACGGGAAGTCGCGCCAAGCCGCGGAATGTTTCAGGGTGGCGTTTCCATCACTGGCGAGCAGAGGCTTGTTCAGAGCCCCAGGGCGCCCACTGGAGCGCTGCGGTTCCTCCCGACGATGAAAGACTGCGGCCAGAACGGCAAGGCATGATTTGGCTCGGCGATCGCGATCAACGTCGACCTGGCGCCCTGCCACGCCTTGCGGCTAAGAAAGTCCAATCCTGCCTACCGGGCGATGGAGCCCGTCGGCCTCTATATCAAGGCCCTTTTTAGACGGGTAAACATATCAAAGTTTATTTTTTCGGCTATATGCCGACTGTTATTGAATGTACGAAGTTAAGAGACTTGGTTCGATGTGCATGCATTTTATTAGGGGGTCGGGTCTTGATTGATGCTGCTCAGAGTGTCGAGTCGATGGACGGCGCTGCGGTGGACCCGTTGCTGAAGCGACGCTCGGCGCATCGCGACGGACGCCGGGGTTTCTTCCGTATGGCGGGCGGCCTCGCTGCCGGAGCCGTAGCGCTCGACGTGGCGGGCGCTGGCCTTCCCTCTGTGGCGCTTGCGGGCACGCAGGCCCAGCCCAGCGATGCGGACGTGCTGAACTTCGCCCTGAACCTGGAATACCTGGAGGCGAACTATTACTCATACGCGGTGAGCGGGACCGGCATTCCCGGCGGCGATGTGACGGGAACGGGTACGCAAGGCGCGGCGACAGGCGGCCCGGCCGTCCCCTTCGCCAGCCCGCTGGTCGCCCGCCTCGCCGCGGAGATCGCTCGAGACGAGCGGCTGCACGTGGAGTTCCTGCGCTCCCAGCTCACCACGTCCGCTGTGGCGCAACCCACGATCGACCTCTCCGTGGGGCCGAACAGCGCCTTCTCAAAGGCGGCGCAGGGCGCGGGCGTGATCCCGGCCGGCGCCACGTTCAACCCCTACGCCAACGACGAGTCCTTCCTGCTCGGCGCCAGCTTGCTGACCGACGTGGGCCTGAGCGCCTACATCGGCTCCTCCACGCTGATCAGCAACAAGACCTATCTGCAGGCTGCGGCCGGCATCCTGGCGGTGGAGGCCTACCACGCTTCCATCCTGCGGACTTCGCTCTACGCCCTAGGCACGGCCGGCTCCGGCGCTCTGGGCGGCACGGTGGCCGTGGCTATGGATCCGTTCGCCACCACCGCCGCCATCTCCGCGTCGCGAGCCAAGCTCGACGGCACCAACAGCGACGACAACGGCATCGGTACGGCGCAGACGCCCACCATCATTAACGGCGATCAGAGCACGTCCGTCGCTTACGGCCGCACCCCGGCGGAGGTTCTGAACGTCGTCTATCTTAATCCCGCGGCCGTCACCGCCGGCGGGTTCTTCCCTTCCGGCGTGAACGGCGTTGTGAACATGAGCGGCTGATCCCGATCGTGAGCGATGCTGCAGGCGACACGATCACCTTCGACGGAACTGTGCAATGAACGAAACCCTGATCTTAGACGCCCTTGACCGCAGGGCCGCCCGCCGGGTGGAGCGGCGCGACCTGTTTCGCCTCGCCGGCGGCATGGCGGCGGGCGCCGGGGCCATGGCGCTGTCGGCGTGCGGGGGCGGACACTCGTCCAGCACCGCGGCGACCCAGACCGACGCCGCGCCGACCGATGCGGATGTCTTAAACTTCGCGCTGAACCTCGAGTACTTGGAGGCTAACTTCTACCACTACGCCGTCTATGGCACGCCGCTCGATCCCAGCATCTTGAACGGCACGGGGACGCAGGGCGCTATCCAGGGCGGCCAAGCCGTGCCCTTCTCGAGTCCGGTGGTGCAACGCCTGGCGACCGAGATCGCCAAGGACGAGATGAACCACGTCGTCTACCTGCGCTCCCAACTCGGCGCGTCCGCGGTCGCCCAACCGGCGGTGGACCTTTCGGTCAGCCCTACGAGCGCCTTCTCGCAGGCGGCGCAGTCGGCCGGGGTGGTCGCGGCCGGCGCCACCTTCAACCCCTACGCCAACGACGAGAACTTCCTGCTCGGCGCCTACCTCTTCGAGGATGTGGGGGTGACCGCCTACATCGGGGGGTCCGTTCTGATCAGCAACAAGGCTTACCTGCAGGCGGCTGCGGGCATCTTGGCGGTGGAGGCCTATCACGCCTCCATCGTTCGCCAGACGCTCTACAACCTCGGCATCAACGGCCCGACGCCCCTGGGCGTGGGAGCCGTGACGCTGGACCCGTTTGCAGCCACCAGCGCCATCTCCGCAGCGCGCGCCAAGCTCGACGGCACCAACACCGATGACAACGGCATCGGCAGCGCCACCGCGCCCACGGTCGTGGACGCCAACCCGTCAGACGCGATCGCCTACTCCCGGACCGCGGCGCAGGTGCTGAACATCGTGTATCTAAATGCTGCAGCTGTAAGCGCAGGTGGTTTCTTTCCAGCGGGCATGAACGGCAATATTCGCACGAGCGGATAAACACGTCAGGCGTTGAGGAAAATCCTCGAGCTCAGGTTTTTTTGACACGGTCATCCAACGACATAATCGGTACTGTACGGTCTAGCCGGGCGGCCCACCGGCCCCGTCGTCCATGGAGCTTGTTATGAAAAGCTGTTTGTTGATCGCCGCTTTTGGCGCCGTCCTCGCCTCGCCTGCGGCGGCCCAGGCCTGGTATGATCCATCCGCAATCCTGCACAACAGCTATGTGGAGGCCGAGGGTGGACTGGACTTTCAGGGGCGCACCAAGATCGACGTCGCCGCAACCAACCTCGGTACGTCTGAGCAGTCCGCCAGCCAGGACTCGGAGTTCTTCGGCGGCGGGCTGGTCGGCTACAAGCTGGCCGAGGGCGTGTCGATTGAGGCTGAGGGCGTCTACAGCCGCGACCACCTCGCTTATGGCCCTACCAACCCCGTGTTCGGCGCGGGCGGCGCGACGCGCACCTACGGCGGGCTGGGAAACCTGCGCTTCAGCCTCCCCTTCACCCCGACCTACGTCGTGCCGCTCGGCGCGTACGCCTTCCCGATCGGGTTGAAGCCCTACATCGCCGGCGGCATCGGCTACGGCAATGTGGAGTTCTCCGGCCAGAACGGCGTGTTCAGTTACAGGGACTCCCAAGACGGCTTCATCTGGCAGGGCAAGGCCGGCCTGGAAATCCGTACCGGTCGCCACATCGCCCTGGACGTGGGCTATCGCTACCTGCAATCGCCCGACTACAACTATCCCGGCGCGATCAACAGCCCGGGTTACTCCTCCATAACCCGCTCGCACGTTCAGGCCGCCACCCTTGGCCTGAAATACTATTTCTGACGTTCAAGATATGCGAGGTGGCCGGAGGGGCGCTCACGCCACCTCGGGAAGCTGATCGATCAGCTTGTCCAAGGTGATCGGATAGTCGCGCACCCGCACGCCACAGGCGTTGTAGGTCGCGTTCGCGATCGCTGCGCCGACCCCACACAGGCCGAGTTCACCGACGCCCTTGGCCTTCATCGGCGAGGAGATCGGGTCGGTTTCGTCCAGGAAGATCGCCTCTTGGTGCGGGATGTCGGCATGGGTGGGCACATGGTACTCGGCCAGGTCGTGGTTCACGAAGTAGCCGATGCGCTTGTCCACCACGGCCTCCTCCATCAGCGCGGCGCCGACGCCCATGGTCATGGCCCCAATCACCTGGCTGCGGGCGGACTTGGGGTTCAGGATGCGGCCCGCGCCGCAGACCGCCAGCATCCTACGCACCCGCACCTCACCGGTGGCGGCGCGGACGCCCACCTCCACGAAGTGGGCGGCGAAGGTGGACTGCTGGTACCTCTTGCCGAGGTCGCCGTACTCGATGGCGTCCTCGGCCGACAGACCGCCCGCCACTTCGGCCAGCGGCACGCTGCGTCCGCCCATGTGGATCTGGCCATCGGCGAAGCTGACTTCGGCGGAATTGGAGCCGAGCTTTTGAGCGATCTTGTCGCGCAGCGCCATGCAAGCCGCGTAGACGCCCGCGCTGGAGTTATTGCCGCCCCATTGCCCGCCCGACCCAGACGAGGCGGGAAAGCTGGAGTCGCCCAGCTCGACCACGATCCGGTCCAGCGGAACGCCTAACATCTCCGCGGCGGTCTGGCCCAAGATGGTGTAGCTGCCGGTGCCGATGTCGGTCATGTCGGTGGAGACGGTGACCACGCCGTCGTGGCCGACGCCGACACGCGCGCCCGACTTCATCAACAGGTTGTTGCGGAACCCTGCCGCCACGCCCATCCCGACCAGCCACTCGCCCTCGCGTTGCTGTGCGGGCCGAGGATTGCGCCGAGCCCAGCCGAACCGCTCCGCGCCGAGTTCGAGACAGCCGATCAGGTTGCGGTGCGAGAAGGGGCGCTTGGGGTCTTCCGGATCGACCTGAGTGTCGTTGAGGATGCGAAAGCGTACGGGGTCCATGTCCAGCGCCTCGGCCATCTCGTCCATGGCGATCTCCAGCGCCATCAAGCCCGGCGCCTCGCCCGGCGCGCGCATGGCGTTGCCCTCCGGTAGATCGAGCACCGCGAGGTGGTCGGAGGTCAGCCGGTTGGCCCCGGCGTACAGCAGCTTGGTCTGCGACACCGCAGTTTCCGGCTTGCCGCCGCGCAGATCGCCAGACCAGCTCTCGTGCGCGATGGCCGTGATCTTGCCGTCGCGCTCGCAGCCCAGCCGGATGTGCTGCACCGTCGCCGGACGATGGGTGGTGTTGTTCATGATCTGGGGTCGGGTGAGCGCCACCTTCACGGGGCGTCCGGCGGCGCGCGCGGCCAGGGCCGCCATCACCGCGTCGCTGCGGATCCACAGCTTGGAGCCGAAGCCGCCGCCCACGTAGGTCGACACGACGCGCACGTTCTCCTTGGGAAGCTGCAGCGTCTCGGCCAGGTCGCGCACCGCCCAGGCGATCATCTGGTTGGAAGTCCAGATCGTCAGCTTGTCGCCCTGCCAGGCCGCCAGCGTGGCGTGCGGCTCCATCATCATGTGGCTCTGATCGGGGGTGCTGTAGGTCCGGTCGATCGTCGTCGGCGCCGAGGCGAACGCCGTCTCGAAGTCGCCGACCCGATCCACCGGATCGCTGCCGCTGCCCTCTCCGCTGCTCGCGCCCTTGGGTGGGGCGGAGCCGAGCTGGGCGCGGAGGTCAAAGTGGCCAGGCTCGCGCACGTAGTCGATGCGGATCAGCTTGGCGGCGGCGCGGGCCTGCTCGAAGCTCGTCGCCACCACGATGGCGACCGCCTGGTCGTAGTGCTCGATCTCCGGGCCGCCGAGCAGCTTGGCGGTGTGGTCCTTGGACTTGCTGAGTGAGCCCGCGGTCTTCCAGGTCACCACCGTGATCACCCCCGGCGCCGCCTTGGCGGCGCTGAGGTCCATCGCGCTTATACGACCCTTGGCGATGGCGCTGCCGAGGATGAAGCCGTAGGCGGGATCGGCCACGACGTCGTGGCGCTCGTAGGCGTAGGGCGCGGCGCCCGTGGTTTTCAGCGGGCCGTCGATGCGGTCATGCGGCTGACCGATCACCTTCATCTGGTCGATGGGGTTGGCGGTGGCGGGTGTGTCGAATTTCATGCGTTCAGGCCTTAGCTTGCGCCATCGCCGCGCCGAGCGTGCGCTCGACCAGCGCCAGCTTGAAGCGGTTCTCTTCGGTGGGGCGGGCGTCGGCGAGCAGGTCCGCCGTCACCGCCTTGGGGCCGGAGGGCATGGCGGCCTCCGCAGCTTCGATGCGCCAGGGCTTGTGGGCGACCCCGCCGAGCGCCACGCGTCCGGAGCCGTCCCGATGGATCACCGCGGCGACGGAGACCAGCGCGAAGGCGTAGGAGGCCCGGTCGCGCACCTTCACGTAGAGCTGCTTACCCCCCACCGGCTTGGGCAGCTTGACCGCCGTGACCAGTTCGCCTGGCGCCAGAGCGGTCTCGACCTGCGGCGTCGAGCCCGGGAGCCGGTGGAAGTTCGCTATCGGGATGCTGCGGGCCGCGCCGTCGGGTCTGACCGTCTCCACCTCGGCGTCGAGCACGCGCATGGCCACCGCCATGTCGCCCGGGTACGTGGCGATGCAGTCGTCGCTGGAGCCGATCACCGCCAGGGGTCGGCTGAAACCGCCGATGGCCGAGCAGCCTGAGCCGGGCTGGCGTTTGTTGCAGGCCTGGTTGGTGTCGTAGAAGTAGGGGCAGCGGGTGCGTTGCAGCAGGTTTCCGCCCGTCGTCGCCTTGTTGCGCAGCTGGCCGCTGGCGCCCGCCAGAACGGCGCGCGACAGCACCGGATAGTCGCGCCGTACCCGCGCGTCGGCGGCGAGATCGGTGTTGCGAACGAGCGCGCCGACGCGCAGGCCGCCTTCCGGCGTCGCCTCGATCCGGTCGAGCCCCAGGCCGTTGACGTCGATCAAGTGCGCCGGCGTCTCCACCTGCAGCTTCATCAAATCGAGCAGGTTGGTGCCGCCGGCGATGAACTTGGCGCCGGGCGTGCGCGCCGCGGAGGCGGCCGCGCCCGTCGCCGAGCTCGCGCGCTCATAGGTGAAGGGCTTCATGCGCTCGCTCCCGATGCGCCCGTCTGCACGACCTCGCCGATCGCCTCCACGATGTTGGAGTAGGCGCCGCAGCGGCAGATGTTGCCGCTCATGCGCTCGCGCAGCTCCTCGGGCGTCGCCTGCGAAGGCGCGGTCAGGTCGGCGCTGACGTAGCTCGGCACGCCGGCCTTGATCTCCCCGAGCACCGCCACCGCCGAACAGATCTGGCCCGGCGTGCAGTAGCCGCACTGGTAGCCGTC
>CAXTUT010000092.1:0-1116 GCA_964247465.1 uncultured Caulobacteraceae bacterium
CGCGGATGGCCTGCGCCTCGCCGCCGACCGGCCAGCCGGGCCGCTTGCGCGGGTTCCAGGCGAAGATATCCAGGTGCGCCCAGGACCCCGTCGTCGGCGCGAAGCGCTTCAAGAACAGGGCGGCGGTGATCGATCCCGCCTGCGCCCAGGGGTCCGCGTCGTTCTTCAGGTCCGCCACGTCGCTGTCGAGCGCGCTGTCGTAGCCGGCCCAGAGCGGCATGCGCCACAGGGGGTCGTGGGTGGCGCGGGCGGCGACCTCGATCTCGGCGGCCAGGGCGTCGTCGTCGGTGTAGAAGGGCGGAACGTCCGGCCCCAGCGCCGCCCGCGCGGCGCCGGTCAGGGTGGCGAGGTCGAGGGTCAGGTCCGGCTGCAGCTCGCCCGCGCGGGTCAGGGCGTCGGCCAGGATCAGCCGGCCCTCCGCGTCGGTGTTGCCGACCTCGATGGACAGCCCCTTGCGCGAGGCGAGCACGTCGCCCGGCCGCATGGCGTCGCCGGCGATGGCGTTCTCCGCGACCGGCAGCAGCACGCTCAGTCTGATCGGCAATCCCTCGCCCATGACCATGTGCGCCAGCGCCAGGGCGTGGGCGGCGCCGCCCATGTCCTTCTTCATGTTGCGCATGCCCGAGGAGGGCTTGATGTCCAGGCCGCCGGTGTCGAACACCACGCCCTTGCCGACCAGCGCCACGTGCGGCGCGGTGACCCCTGCGCCCTCGCCCCGCCAGGCGATCTCGATGAAGCGGGGCGCGCGATGGGCGGCGGCGGCGCGTCCGACCGCATGGATGGCGGGATAGCCGCTGGCCAGCGCCTCGCCGGCCACGACGTCTATAGAGCCGCCGTGCGCCTGCGCCGCCTCGCGCGCCAGCGTCTCGATCTCTTCGGGACCCATGTCGTTGGCGGGCGTGTTGACCATGTCGCGGGCCAGGGCGCAGGCCTGCGCGACCCGCAGCGCCCGCTCCACCGGCGTCCCGGGCGTGACGCTGAGGGCCGCCCTATCCAGCGGCGCGCGCTTGTAGCGGTGGAAGCCGTAGCCGCCGAGCGCCCCGGCCCGCGCCCCCCCCGCCCCCCCCCCCCCCCCCGCCAGTTGGCGTTCGTGGACGACCTTGCTGGTCGTCTCCG
>CAXTUT010000092.1:1126-8211 GCA_964247465.1 uncultured Caulobacteraceae bacterium
GCCCAGGCCGTCGCGACCGCCTCGCCCGCCGCACCCTCGGCCAGCCTGTAGGCGCCGGGCGGCAAGCGCGCGGCCAGGGCGCGGAACACCGAGGGATCTGGCGCGCCGGACACGTCTGTTACGCCCGCAAGCACGTGACGGGCGCGACCGTCGGGATCGGTCACCATCAGCACCTCCCCGGGCTTGCCGGCGAAGCCCTGGAAGGCGGCTTGCGCCTGGGCGGACGCGCCGAGCACGCCGAGACGCGCCAGGGCCGTCGCCGCATCGACCAGGTGGATCGCGCACGGATCGCTCGCGTCGAAGGTCAACGCCTCTCGGGCCACGGCAGCTCGCCTCATGCAGAGAAGGGCCGTCCCGCATGGGGCGGTCGTACTTAACGCTTCCTTGAGGACGGCTGGCGACAGTGCCGCAACGCCGCCCGTCCGGGATAAGAGAAGATGTGTCGCAACCGCGCGTCGACCGCAACCGTCCTCGCAGCCCTGCTCGCCACAAGCGCCTTTGCGGGCTCCGCCGGCGCCTGGCCGTTCGCCGCCGCCAAGCCCGCGACCGCCGCGGCGGCCAAGCCAGCGCGGCAGCCGGACGGTCCCAAGAAGGCCAACGCGCAGGAGCGCGCCGCCGCTGACCGGCTGGAGCCGCTGGCCCGCTCCGCCTTCTGGGCGCGGGAGGCGGAGCTCGATCCCACCGACGCCCAGGCGGGCGTGGAGCTCGCCGCCGCTTTGCGCACGCTCGGTCGCTACCCCGAGGCCGGCGACGCCGCCGGCAAGGTGCTGGTGCTCTATCCGGACAATCTGGACGCCCTGCTGGAAAGCGCGCGCGCCGCGGTCGCGTCCGGCAAGGGCTTCTACGCCCTTCAGCCCCTGCGCCACGCCCAGACGCTGGCGCCGCGCGACTGGCGCGTCTACTCGCTGTTCGCCGTCGCCCACGACCAGAACCAGCAGCCCGCCGAAGCGCGCTCGGCCTACGATCAGGCCCTGTCCCTGTCGCCGGGCAATCCCGCGGTGCTGTCCAATCTGGGGCTTTGGTACGCCTCCCACGGTCAGCCCGCGGCGGCGGAAACCTATCTGCGCCGCGCCGCTGCAGCGCCCGGCTCCTCCGCCCAGGAGCGGCAGAACCTGGCCCTGGTGCTCGGCATGGAAGGCAAGATGGCGGACGCCGAAAGCCTGATGCGCGAAGACCTGCCGCCGGACGTGGCCGCCAACAACCTGGCGTATCTGCGCGCAGCCACGCTTGCACGGTAGCGCGCAAGACACACCGCGGAGCGTTTCAGCCCACAAGCCCCATGACGGAGGAACTTCGGTCCAGACCTCGTGTTGAGGCGCTGTCAAATGAGAACAGCTTAGCAGGTCGCCGATGTCCGCCTACGTTCACAGCGGCTTTGACGCCGGCGCCGGCCGGTACGGACCCGTCGCCGGGTTGTCGCGGCGAGGCGCACGGCTGCTGATCGTGGCGGCGGGATGCGCGCTGATGGCGCTCTCGGGCGTGAGCCTGGGCGGATATCTGCAGACGCCGAGCACGCCGAACGCGGACATAGCCGCGGTCGGTTGAGCCGCACCGACGTTCAGCTTCGCCGCCGGCTTACGTCGATGCCCAGGGTCTCGATCTTCTTGCGCAGCGTGTTGCGGTTGATGCCCAGCACCTCGGCCGCCTTGATCTGATTGCCGCGGGTGGCGCGCAGCGTGAGACGGATCAGCGGTCGTTCCAGGCTTTCGAGCGTGCGGTCGTAGAGCCCGGCCGCGGGCAGTTCGCCGCCCGGCGTGCTGAACTGGATCGCAAGCGTCTGCTCCACCAGATCCTCCACGGTCTGGGCGGCCTCCAGAACCGGCGCGGCGATGGGCTCGTCCTGCAGCTCGCGCTCGATCAGCCGCTCGCTGATCAGGTCCTCGGTGTAGAGCACCGCCAGGCGGCGCATGAGGTTCTCCAGCTCACGCACGTTGCCGGGCCAGCTATGGCGCATCAGCCGGTGCAGGGCCGACTCCTCCAGCGTCTTGCCGGACGAGCCGTTGCGGTGCGCGCGAAACAGGAAGGCGCGCGCCAGGTCGGGCACGTCGTCCAGCCGGTCGCGCAGCGGCGGCAGGTGCAGGCTGGCCACGGTGAGCCGCAGCAGCAGGTCGTCGCGGAACCGGCCCTGCCGCGCGAGGGCGCGCAGGTCCAGGCGCGAGGAGGACAGGATGCGGATCTCGAGCCGGCGGCCGGTGACCGGGTGCAGCGGCCGCTCCGACCCGTCCACTATGCGCACGAGCCGAGCCTGCGCCTCCATCGACAGATCGCCCACCTCGTCCAGGAACAGCACGCCGCCGTCGGCCTCCTGCAGCCGGCCGGGCCGGTCGGGCCCGGACCCGAAAAGCGCCTCCTCCACCGTCTCGGCCGTCAGCCCGCCGAGCTGCGCCGTCACGAAGGGCGTGTCACGCTTGCCGCCGAGTTCGTGCAGGGCGCGGGCCGCCAGTCCCTTGCCGGTGCCGATCTCGCCGGTGATCAGCACGTTGAGCGGCGTGTCGACCAGCCGCGCCAGGGTCCGGTAGACCTCCTGCATCGGGGGCGATCGACCAATGAGCGGCAGGCCCTCGTCGCGCAGGGCGCGGGCCTGGGCGCGAGCGCGCACCGCGTCGGCCGGCCGCGCCAGGGCGCGGCGGGCCACGCCCACCATCTCGTCCAGGTCGAAGGGCTTGGGCATGTAGTCGAAGGCGCCGATCTGGGCGGCGCTGACCGCGGTCAGCAGCGTGTTCTGCGCGCTCATCACGATCGCGGGCAGCTGGGGCCGCATCTTGCGCAGGCGCGGCAGTACGTCGAAGGCGTTCTCGTCGGGCATGACGACGTCGGTGATCACCAGATCGCCCTCCCCGTCCGACACCCACTTCAGCAGCGTGGCCGCCGAGCCCGTGGCGCGCACCTGGAAGCCGGCGCGGGTGAAGGCCTGGCTCAGCACCAGGCGGATGGAGGTGTCGTCGTCGGCAATCAGCACCTTGTGCGGCGTACTCATGGGCTCAGGTCTCCGACGCCCCCGCAGGATGGGACGCGATGGGCAGCAGGATGTGGAAGACGGTGCGGCCGGGCTCGCTCTCGAGCTCGATCAGCCCGCCGTGGGCGTCGACCAGCTTGGCGACGAGGGTGAGCCCGAGCCCCATGCCGCGATCCTTGGTGGTCACGAAGGCGTCGAAGAGGCGATGGCGCAGGTCGGCCGGCACGCCCGGCCCGTTGTCCTGCACGCGCACCTCCAGCGGCGCGGTGCGCCAGCCCTTGCGGCCGGCGTGGACCCGCGAGCCCGACCGATAGCCGGTCGATATCTGCACCTCGCCGCGCCCATCGGCCCGCTCCAGCGCCGCTTCGGCCCCGTTCTTGGCCACGTTGAGGAAGATCTGCACCAGCTGGTCCTCGTCGCCGAGCGCCTGGGGCAGCGAAGGGTCGTAGCTGTCGGTGAACCTGACCGCGCCGCCGAAGGCGCTGGACACCAGCGTCCTCACCCGGTCCAGCACCCGGTGGATGTTGACCGGCCGCTTCTCGGTGACCCGCTCGTCGGAGAAGGCCTCAACCTGATCGACGAGACGGCGGATGCGGTCGACCTCGTCGACGATGACCTGGGCCAGCGGGGCGTCGGCGGGACTGGCGCCGAGCTTCAGCAGCTGGGCGGCTCCGCGAATGCCGGCCAGCGGGTTCTTGATCTCGTGCGCCAGGGTGCGCCCCATGCCCGCGACCGAGCGCAGCGCCTCGCTGGCCCGCTCGAGCCGTGCGCCCTGGCTCTCCAGATAGAAGGTTGCGAGAAGGCGCGTATTCTCCAGCTTGGTGAACATCACCTCCGCCTCAAACGTCGGGCCGCCGATCAGCGCGACCTCCACCGCCGAGCGCCGCTCGGCCACGCCCTCGCGCCAAGCCTGGGCGAAAAGCGCGCCGAGTTCGCTTCCCGGCGCCAGCATCGTGGGCAGCGGACGGCGCGCCATGGCCGCCAGCGACTGGCCGAACAGCCTCTCCGCCGCCTCGTTGGCGATTTCGACCACACCGTCTGTGCAGAAGACGAGCGCCGGCCAGGGACTGGCGTCGAACGCGGCCAAGCCGAGCGCCTGACGTTGAGCGGGCGGAAGAGGTCTGGCCGGCGACATGCGCCTAAACCTTTGCCATAGCTGCCGCCGCATGCAGGCGTCCTGATGCGGCGCACGGCGAAACAGCAGCTTACCTGTGATGCTTGCATCCGATACGGGCATAGCTGAAGTTTACGCTCAAATCTCAGGCATACGCGATGGAAAGCTGGGCAGTCGTGCGCATCGTGCGCCATACCGGCCGCGCCGTCTGGCTAGCGTGTCCTCAGACTCGGCGCCGAGCCACGACCTCGCGCTCACCAGCAGGAGGGCTCATCGCCCATGAAACTCGTCATGGCGGTCATCAAGCCGTTCAAGGTCGACGACGTCCGTGAAGGCCTGACTGCAGCGGGGATCGAGGGGCTGACCATCACCGAGGTGAAGGGCTACGGCCGCCAGAAGGGCCAGACGGAAATCTATCGCGGCGCGGAGTACGCCATCAACTTCCTGCCCAAGGTTAAGGTCGAGGTGGTGGTGTCCGACGACCTGGTGGATCGCGCGGTGGAGATCGTACGCGCCGCGGCCATGACGGGGCGCATCGGCGACGGCAAGATCTTCGTCATCGAGGTTGAACAGGCGGTGCGCATCCGCACCGGCGAACTCGGCGCGGCGGCGCTCTAGGACCGGGACATCCATGGACACGATCACTGAACAGCGGGTCTTCGCCCGGGGCGCCCGCCTCCTCGCCGGCCTGGCCATGGCGCTCGCGCTCGCGCTGTCCTGGACCTCGATGGTCCGGGCGCAAACGCCCACCGCCTCCTCGACCGCTGCGGCTGCGCCGACCGGACCGGCCAACGCCGCCTCCACGCCCTCGGCGGCCGCATCGACCCCTGCGCCGACGCCCGCCTCGCCCTTCGTCGCCGGCGACACGGCCTGGATGCTCACCTCCACCGCCCTGGTGCTGATGATGACCATCCCGGGCCTGGCGCTCTTCTACGGCGGCATGGTGCGCAAGAAGAACGTCATCGCCACCGTCGCGCAGTCGTTCGCCATCACGGCGGTGGTGACGCTGGTGTGGGCGATGGCGACCTACTCCATCGCCTTCGCCGCCAATCCGGACCCGAACCAGAACAAGGTCTGGGGCGGGCTGGGCGACGTGATGCTGCGGGCGGTGTCGATGACCAAGGCGTTCTCGGTGGCGGGCGTGGCCCAGACCATCCCCGAGCACGTCTACATGACCTACCAGATGACCTTCGCCATCATCACCCCGGCGCTGATCTGCGGGGCGTTCGCGGAGCGGTTCAAGTTCTCCGCCCTGCTGCTGTTCACCGTGCTCTGGTCGATCTTCGTCTATGCCCCGATCGCGCACTGGGTCTGGGGCGGCGGGTTCCTGGGCGGGCTCGGCGTCATGGATTTCGCCGGCGGCACGGTGGTGCACATCAACGCCGGCGTGGCGGGGCTGGTCTGCGCCCTGGTGGTGGGCCCGCGCAAGGGATTGGGCCACGACAACATGGCGCCCAACAACTTGGTCTACACCCTGATCGGGGCGAGCCTGCTCTGGGTGGGCTGGTTCGGCTTCAACGCGGGTTCGGCGGGCGCCGCCAACGCGTTGGCCGGCGTCGCCATGGCCAACACCCAGATCGCCACGGCGGCGGCCGCGGTGGCCTGGATGATCGTGGAGTGGGTCCATCGCAGGAAACCGACCCTGCTCGGCATGGCGTCGGGCGCGGTGGCGGGACTGGTGGCGGTGACGCCGGCCTCAGGCTTCGTCAACCCGACCGGCGCCTTGTGGATCGGGCTGATCGCCGGAGGGCTCTGCTACTGCTCGGCGGTGTTCCTGAAGACGGCGCTCAAGTACGACGACAGCCTGGACGCCTTCGGCGTGCACGGGGTGGGCGGCTTCATCGGGGCGATGCTGACCGGCGTGTTCGCCGACGCCGCAATCAACACTTTGCCGGCCGGCCACGGCGTGCTGACCCAGTTCTACGGCTGTCTCGGCACGATCGTCTGGAGCGGCCTGGGCACGTTTCTGATCCTGATGGTCTGCAAGGTCACGACCGGCTTGCGGGTCAGCGAGGAGGACGAGATGATGGGGCTCGACCTTGCGCTGCACGGCGAGGCGATCCACGACTGAGTCGCCCGGCCGAACCGAAGAGGGCGAAGCGGCCACGCCTCGCCCTACCGTGTTCACACCGCTGTTCCAACGGAGTTTCTGCATGACGCCCGAAGACATCCACGCCCTGATCAAGGAGAAGGAGGTCAAGTACGTCGACGTCCGCTTCACCGACATCCGCGGCAAGATGCAGCACGTCACCTTCGACCTCGACCTGGTCGACGACGAGTTCCTGACCGAGGGCACCATGTTCGACGGCTCCTCCATCGCCGGCTGGAAGGCGATCAACGAGAGCGACATGCTGCTGCGGCCGGACCTGTCCACCGCCTATGTCGATCCCTTCTACCAGCAGACGACGCTGTTCCTGTTCTGCGACGTGCTGAACCCCGACAGCGGCGAGCCCTACAACCGCGACCCGCGCTCCATCGCCAAGAAGGCGCTCAACTACGTGCAGTCCGCGGGCGTGGGGGACAAAGTCTTCTTCGGGCCCGAGGCGGAGTTCTTCATCTTCGACGACGTGCGCTGGTCCACCAAGTCCAACGACACCGGCTACAGCTTCGATTCCATCGAACTGCCGGCCAATACGGGCAAGGCCTACGATGAGGGCAACATGGGCCACCGGCCCGGCCCCAAGGGCGGCTATTTCCCGGTCAACCCGACCGACAGCGCCCAGGACCTTCGCGGCGAGATGCTAAGCGTGATGAGCGAGCTCGGCATGGACCCGGAAAAGCACCACCACGAAGTGGCGCCGGCGCAGCACGAGCTCGGGCTGAAGTTCAGCGACCTGCTGACCATGGCCGACCGCATGCAGCTCTACAAATACGTCATCCACAACGTCGCCGCCGCCTATGGCAAGACCGCCACCTTCATGGCCAAGCCTTATTTCGGCGACAACGGCTCGGGCATGCATTGCCACCAGTCGATCTGGAAGGACGGCAAGCCGCTGTTCGCCGGCGACAAGTACA
>CAXTUT010000093.1:0-8197 GCA_964247465.1 uncultured Caulobacteraceae bacterium
GCGTATCGCCGACGCTTCCGGCCCGGCGGGGACGGCGGCGCCTGCCGCGGCGGACCCAGCCCCGACCGCACCCGCCGCAGACGCCCCCGGACCCACGGCGGCCGACGTGGCGGCAGCCTCTTCCATGAGCGATGCGGACCGCGAGAAGATGATCGCGGTCATGGTCGACGGGCTGGCCGCCCGGATGAAGCGGAAGCCCGACGACGTGGACGGCTGGCGCCGCCTAGCCCAGGCCTACACGGTTCAGGGCCGCACCGCCGACGCCGCCGACGCCGAACGGCAAGTCCTGCGCCTGGACCCCGCCGATCCGAACGCCAAGGCGGTGCTAGGAATTAGGTAGCTGTGGCCCCCCACCAGGGCATGGCGCCTGCGAGACGGCAACGGCTGGGCCGACAGCTCCCCTGGAGGAGAGGACCATCTTCAGCTCAGCGGGCCGCCATCCTTGACGCAGGCGCGCCAGGAATGGGGCGGGCGCCGTCACCCACGACGGTGAAGGGCGCCCAGTAATAGGGGTGCGACCACTTCGTCTCGCCCTGCATGCCCACCTGGGCCCGCTGAAGGCCCTCCGCGGCGTCCGGCGCGCCGGAGCCGAACAGCTCGGTCATGAGGCGCACGGTGGCGGCGCTGTCGACCGACCAATGCGACACGATCAGCCCGCGCGCGCCGGCGTAGATCATCGCCCGGGTCAATCCGCCCAGCGCCTCGCCGCCGCCCTGCAGGCCGCTGGAGGAGGCGTCGGCTGAGCCCGCGCCGCCGGTGTCGCAGGCCGAGAGCACGACCAAGTCCGCATCGAGCTTCAGGTCCAAGATGTCGCTGGCCTCCAGCAGGCCGTCGCTGCCCGGTCCGACGGCGGAGGTGACCAGCGCAGGCTCCGGTAGGCAGGCGTCGGGCATGGGCAGGAGCGCGTGGGTGGCGAAGTAGAGCACCCGGTAGTCGTTCAGGTCCTTGCGGTCGCGGAGCGCCGCATCGTTGAAGCGCGCGCCCAGCACGGTGTCCTGCGGCGCGCCGAGCCGCGAAGCGATGGTGCGCACCTCAGAGGCCGTGTCGGGCAGGGCCGGCAGGTCCAGGAGCGCAGTGCGGGTGGAGGCGCAGACCTTGGGCGCCTCCAGCCCTTCGGCGGAACGCTTCAGCAAAGAAGCGAAGGCCTGGGCGTTGCCGGGGCTGAGGCTCGGGTCGCCGAACCCGAGATACGGCTGGCGGGCGTGGGATGGCTTGAAGGCGCGCGACTGCAGGAAGGAGGCGGCCGAAAGCACCAGCGAGCTGTCCATCCGCGCGCCCAGCCACGCGACGCCGCGATAGTCCGGCAGGTCGGGCTGCATCACCCGGGTCTTGATGAGCTGGACGCTGGCCGCATCGGTGACGAGCAGGCCCGCGGGCACCGAGACCAGCACCGCGTCCGGTTCATAGACCAGATGGCGGGCCGCGAGCAGGTCGGATCGGACCGGGCCGAACAAGGCTTCGAACAGCGTATGGGCGGCGGCCACGTCGAAGGGCGGCAAGGTGTCCTCCGCTTCGAACGGCGCACGCAAAGTCTCGGCCGCCTTGACCGCGCCATCGCGGTTCAGGGCGATCGCGTAGGGCGCCGCCGAATGGGAGGAGACGATCAGGCCGTAGCCGCGGTCGGCCAGCAGCACCGTCTTGACGTAGACCTCACCCGGCCGCAGCGCCGCCTGCAGGGTCGAGAGCGAAGCGCTGGAGGTGACCAGCTGGGCGTAACGGGGGTTGGCGGTCAGCAGCTCGGCGTCGACGACGGCCAGCTGGGCCTGCAGCGACTTCAGGTCGGCGTCGACAGCCGTCCTCGCCGCGCCGGTGTAGGCGTTGGCGGCCTGCAGAGCGGCGATGCGGCTCTCCGCGGCGTTCACCTGGCGACGGGTGTCGTCGACGGCGCGCACCAGGCCTGCGGTCGCGTCGTCGCCGGAGGACACGCGCGCAGCGAGACGCGAGACGGTCTGCGCGGTGGCGGCGCTGACCACGGTCTCGGCGGCGGCGAAGAAGCGTTCGGCGGCGGCTTGGCGCTCGGCCGGGCCTTTCGCCGCCTGCGCCACCAGAAGATCGAAATAGGGCTGAGCTGCGTCGGCCGAGCCGCCGAGGGAGCCGCGCGTCGAGCGGAAGAGCTCGAATGCGTGGCCGTAGCTCCCCAGCGCCAATTCCTGCTTACCCTGGGCCAGCTGGGTCCTTCCGAGGTCGAGCAGCAAGCCGGCCTCCGCCGACGTGCCCGCGTGGCGGATGCGTAGAACCTTGAGCGCCTGGTCGTAGTGGTCGGCGGCGGCGGCGGCGCGGCCGGCGTCAAGGTCCACGTCGCCGAGGTCGGCCAGAACCCGCGCGCGCAAGCGCACGCTCAGCACGCCGCGCGCCTGGGCGGAACCCAGCACCGCCACCGCCTGGTTCAGCACCACGGTTGCGCCTGGCAGATCACCAGTCTGGGCCCGACTGGAGCCGATCACCTCGTAGGCCTGGGCGTCCTGGATCAGCAGCCTCTGCTCGGGCGATACTGCATCGCCGCCCATCAGGTCCTGCCCCTGGCCCCGGGTATTAAGCGCCTTGGCGAGATCATCGCCGATGACGAGCTGGCTCTGCTGGATAGCGATCAGCTTGGCGCCGTCGTCGCCGCCGGGAGTCTGGCGGGCTGTGGCGCGGATCAGCAGGCCCCTCTGAGCCGTCTCGACGGCCTCGGGAAAACGTCGCTGGTTGCGCAGGTGAAGCGCGGTGTAGTTGAGCGCCTCGGCGCTCAGAACCGGATCCCGTGCGGAGGCGACGAGGGCGTCGGCCTGGGCGAACAGCAGGTCGGCCTCGGCGAAGCGGCCGTTGTCCGAGACGTTCAAAGCGAGGTTCAACAGCGCCTCCGCCCGCTCGCGCACCGGTGCGTTGGCTGCGCGTGTGGCGGCGACGAGGGAGCGGAAATCGCTCTCCGCCTGATCGAAACGCCACTCGTTGTTCTGGACGTAGCCTCGCGCGCGCAGGCGGCTGACGTCGTTGGCCGCCGAGCTCTGCGCGCTGGACAGGCCCCCAGCCGAGCCACCGAACTCGGTGGCGATCTCGGCGCTCGCCGCGGACTCCTGTGGCGCGACGCTCGGCGGTGCAGGAATCGCGCCGGAGGTGACGCGAAGCCCCGTCTCCAGCACGTCATTGGCCGCCGCATAGCCCTCGCCTGCAAGGACGAAGCGCCCACGGTGAGCTTGATACGCAAGATAGGGCAGCTTCGCGTCGCCCAGCCGGCAGGTGGAGCGGGCCACGTTGGCAAGGCCAGCCAGGGCCTGCGGCGCGCTCGGCTTGCACTCGGCGCGTGCGGCCAGCGCCTTGCGCCAGGGTTCCAGGGCCGAGGCGGTCCTGGCGAGGTAGAGACGCCCGATGGGAGCATCCCACCCCTGACAGCGGATCACCCAGGCCCGGCCGCCCGGAAGCTGAGCTACGGGATCGTCGTAGTCGCGCACCGCCCGGCAGACCGCGCCGCTCTGCGAGCCGCGGCCGAGCGAAACGACCTCGCCGCGAACCTGGGCGCCCGCTATTGCCGGCAGGAGCGCCGCAGCGCCGAGGAGCGCCAGGGGGCGCAGGAAGCGGATCATTGGTCCTTCTCCCCGGCGCCGTCGCGCTTGCGCCAGATCTCCTCGTTGCCGACCCCGGTCACCAGCGGATCGATCTGCTCCTCGATCTGCAAGGTCGGTGCGACGGTCAGCAGCACCGACTGGGTCAGCGCCTGTGGGTCCGTGGTGGCGGCGGCGACGCCGGCGAACTCCTGCGCCAGCAATTCGAACGCCGGCTCCTGCTCGTCCGTCGTCGTACCGCAGACGGCGGCGGCCGAGATGACGCAGCCGTTGAACCGGTAGTCGTCGGGGATGGGAGCCCCCGCCACCAGGCCGAGCAGTTGAAGGCCGCTTCCGCGCGAAGCCTCGGCCCCACTGGTCAGCACACCGCCGGCGTTCACATAGCTGCCGAACAGGTCCACCACCGACGGCGGATCAATGGACAGGGCCGTCTTCGCCGTCGAGACGCCGTTCAGCAGGTAGAGGCCCGCGTAGCCGGCCGCCGAGCCTGAGCTGTTCTGCTGCACCACCTTGCCTGGCGCATCGAGGCTCAGCTCGCCCGCGGCTACATAGACCTTGCCGACTTCCGATCCCGTCGCGGCGACGCCGTATGGCTTACCCACCCCGATGTTTATGGCGTTAGCCGGCGTCGCCTGGATCAGCGCGAAGAAGCGCGGCGAGCCGATCAGGATGTCGCCGCCCGAGCTCAGCGTGATCTGCTGGAAGGCGCGCACGCCGGTGAAGCTCGTATCGCTGACCCGCGTCGCCGCGCCCAGCGATCCGCTGACCAGGATGGTCGACGGCGTCCACGCCGCATTGGTGGTCGAGCCGATGGCGAGGCTTCCGCCGCTGACGGTGGGGCTCACCGCACCTGTGACCGACACCGTCTGGCCGGGGGCGGCGTAGAGGCTGACCCTCGGGGTGACGGCCGGGTTCAGCGATAGGTCCGAAACCACCAGCGCGCCTCGAGCCGTTCCGGTCGTCGAGCCGGCGTAGAGGGCCAGCGACGTGGAGGCGGCCAAGCGCCCGAAGTCCGCGTCGCTGATCCAGAAGGAGCCGTCGGTAGGCGCAGCGGCGCCCCCGACCGTCAGGGCTCCGTTGCGGGCCTCGATGGTCAAGTTGGAAGCCGAGAAAAGGGTGGCGACGTCCAGTCCGCCCGCCGTGACCCGCCCGGCGTCTGTGACGCTGACGCTGCCGAGCGAAGCGATCCCCACCGCATCCAGGCTCAGCGCGCCTCCGACGGCGACGACGCCAAGCGTCGCGCCCGCGCCGGACGCGAGCGTCAAGTCGCCTCCAAGCTGGCCCGCGCCAAGGCTGATGCCGGCGCCGCTAAGCGTCGTGTCTGCGGGTGTGGCGATGGAGGCTAGGGTTAGCGCGCCGGAGCCCGCGGTCGCGGTCACAGCGCCCGCGGCGGAGATCGCCCCCGTCGTGACCGACGCGCCGGTCAGGCTCACTGCGCCGCCGCTCGAGCGTAGGGCGGCTACGTCCACGGCCCCCGGCGCGGAAACGGCGATGGCCCCCGCCGCGGTGATAGGGGCCGCTGTCTGGGCGGTGACGCCGCCGTTCGTGGCGTCGATAAGGACGCCGCCGGTAAGGGCGGAGATCGGGCCGCTAAGCGAGACGCTCGCCGCGGCGAGCGCAAGATTTCGCCCCGCACTGCTGGCGCCTAGGATGGCCGCTCCGGCGGCGTCCACGCTCAGGTCCTCGCCCGCGGTCACGCCCGCTGCGATTTGGCCGGACGAGGTCAGGCTGGCGTCCTGGCCCGAAGCGAGCGAGCCCGCTTGGATGTCGGCGGCGGCGACCGAAAGATTTCGGCCGGCCTGGACGCTGGTCAGGCTGACCGACCCGCTCGTCGCGATGTCGACGTCGCGCCCGGCGGAGATGCTGCTGGCGGTGAGGGTGGGAGAGACGCTGAGTTGGGGGGTCGCCGGGCTCGGCGTGACCAGCACGACATCCTGTCCCGCAGCCAGCGCCCCGAGCGTCAGCGCGTCTGAGGTGATCGAAGCGTTGCGGCCAGCTTGCGCCAGATCGAGGCCGAGCGGCCCGCTGACCAGGACGCTTATATCGCGCGTCGCTTCTGCCGTCAGCGACGCGGTCCCGATGATAAAGCCTTGGCCATCGCCGCCCCCGACGACCACGTCGCCGTTCGGCCCGGTGGCGGTAAGCGCGATGGCACTGGCCGCCGGGGTCGGATAGCCTCGGCCCAGGGACGCGGCGTCCGCGCCGGAACCGAGCGGGGCCGCGCCGTGAAGCGAAGCCGTCCCATCGGCCGCTGAGATCAAGATGGCGCCGCCGCCGAAATAGAGGTTGCCCACAGTCGCATCGCCGTTGGTGGCGGTAAGCTGAAAGCCTCCGTAGCTATCCCCGGCGACAGCGGAGCCGGCTGCGCCCAGGACGAGCTGAGCCGCGGTGATCTTGACTGGCGCGTTATTGTAGATGAGCTGGCCAGTGCTGGTGTTGGCCGAGCCCAGGGTACTGGCGTAACCGACGTCCGCCAACCCTGCGGCTGTGATGGTCACGCCATCGCCCAGGGCCGCGGCGAGCGTCACGTCGCCGTTCGGCGCGCTGACGCTGAGCGGTCCGTGATCGGACTCGAACCCTTGGCTCGAGGTGACGTCGCCGAGGCGGGCGGTGACGGTCGTGGCGCCGCCGTTGGCGGTTCCAGTTGCGTCGCCCAGGTTCTGGATCGCGCTGACCGTCACGCTGTCGCCCAGGATGTCGACCGGGCCAGCGGCGGTCACCTTGTCCAGGCTGACGGTGCCCATCAGGTCGACCGCGATGGCGCCGCGCGAGGCCAGCTCGAGGACGGGGTCGTCGTTGATCGCGCCTGAACCGCCGCCGGCGCCCTGGCCGCCTTGCGCGTAACCCAGATAGAGGGGCGCGCCGACGCCGGTGGTGATCGAGAGCTCCGCGCCAGGTTGGCTGAAGCTTGCGCCGGTAAGCGAGGCGTAACCATCGCTGGCGTTGAGCGAGACGTTCCCGGCTGCAGCGATCGTGCCGACGTCTACGAAGGCTTGGCCGGCCCCTGACCCGGCCGGCTGGGGGAAGGCGTTGGCGGCGATGGACAGGCCATTCGCTCCGACGCCCTGCGCCGTCAGCGCTGCGGCGCTGACGCTGCCGCCGCTGAGGGTGATCGCGCCGCCCGCAACGATGCTGTCCGCATGAATGGCTCCAAGGCCGAACGGCCCTTCCGAAGGGACCGACAGAACGGAGACGTCTCCGCTGGCCGAAGTCGGGCCCCCGAGCGTGATGTCGCCGCCGCCCTGGACCGAGATCAGTCCACCCCGGGCCTGCAGGGTCGAGGCGACCGAGATCGACCCTCCCGAAGCGGGCGCAGCCTGGAGATACACGGCGCCGTCGGAGGTAGCTGAGGCGAGCGAGACGCCGCCGGCGTTCGCAAAGACGTTGATCTCTCCGTTCGACGTCACCGCACCGGCGGCGACGCTCGTCCCGCTTAAGTTCAGCCGGCCGGCTTGGGAATTGACGTCGCCGAGGCTGACAGCGCCATCATAGGCGGAAACGAACAAGCCGGTTCCGTCCGAGGCGACCGGGCCGGCGCTCACGTTAGCGCCCGTCACGCTGGCGCCCTGGAGCTCGACATGGCCGCCCGAGACCAGACCCCCCGTCAGCTTCAGCGCCCCGCCGGTCGCCAACGAGACGCCGCTGCCGGCGTTGATCGCGCCTATGGTGATGAACGCCGGGGCCGGCGCGGTGTACTGGCCAGCGGCGTCGTGGGGGCTCGTTACCGGACCGGTCTGCGTTCCCAGGATGTGCACCCAGCCCTGGGTCTGGTAGTTCGGGCTGGTCTCGGCGGAGGCGATGCTCACTCCGCCCGGCGCAGAGGCGATGTCGATGTCGTCTCCCGCAGTGAGGTTTCCGGTGGTGACCGCGGCTAAGGCGTTGGGCGTTTGAGCTTGGGCGTTTTCCAGCCCCGCACGCAGGTCGATTGAGCCGGTCCCCTGCGCAAACACGCCGGCGGTGAGATCGCCCGTGCTGATCGATCCCCGTGCAGCCGCGTTGATGAAAGTCGCCGCTGTCGCGGAGCCGAGGATGGCGTCGCCGCTCAAGGCGGTCACGCTTATGGCTTGCCCCGATGCGAGCTGGCCCGTGGACACGGATGCACCCTCAAGCGTCATGCCGCCGCCCTGGGCGGTGACCTGTCCGAGCGTCAGGGGTCCTGAGGCGGCGAGGCTGGCGGCTCCGCCCACGGCGATGGGGTTGGTGTAGGTGAAGGCGTCGGCGGTGACGTTGACGGCCAGGTCGCCGGCGAGCGCGCCCTGCAGGCTGTCCAGGGTGAGGCTGGGCGCGGTCAGGCTGACGTTGCGGCCGGCGGTGACGCTGTTCAGCTCGATGGGCTGGTCCACGTTGACCGCCACGTCGCGGTCGGCCTGGACGGTGATGGAGGTGGCGCCGGTGACGAAGCCGGTGGCCATCGTCCCGACCGGGTCGCCGATCAGCACGTCGGCGCCTGTCCCTGTGGCGGTGACGGCCACGGTGTTGGGATAGCTGGAGGCGCCGGGATAGCTGGTGCCGTTCTGTCCAAGGGTTGCGGAGTGCAGCGAGGCGACGCCGCCCGTGGCGCTGACCACGATGGAGCCGCCGGCGGTCAGATCGCCCGCGGTGGCCGAACCGTTGGTGGCGGTGACGTTGATGTCGTCCTGGCTGTTGGCCACGCC